>JBIKVL010000928.1:0-2655 GCA_044356875.1 Pirellulaceae bacterium
GATATCCTTCGGCTCGAAGGGCTGGACGGCCTAGACGGTTCAGGGGTGGCTTTGGGCGCGTCGGTCACTGTCCAAGCGGGCGCTGGCGACGACACGATCGCGCTGACGACGCGGACAGGCAGCGGGGCCTACGCGGTTCACGGCGAGTCGGGCGGCGCGGACGAGCTGCGCGGACCGGCGCTGACGCAAACCTGGTCGTTGACGGGCGCGAACACTGGTTCGATCGGCGGAGCAGGCGCGGCGTCATTCACGGGGATCGAATCGCTGGTTGGCGGCGCGTCGGACGACACGTTTCTCCTTGCGAGCGGACTGGCGGCGTTCCTGGGGTCGGTCAGCGGCGGGGCAGGCGGCACCGATACGCTCGCGGCGACTAATGGCGCGAACACCTTCGCGGTAACGAGCACGAACGCTGGGGTTTTGAACGGCTTGACGTTGTTCACGGCGATCGCGCGGCTGGTGGGCGGTTCGGGAGCCGACACGTTCCGGCTGGATAGTTCGGGAAGCATCGCGCGAATCGATGGCGGGGCCGGCAGCGACACCTTGGATTATTCGAACCGCGGGACGGCGGTGAGCGTCGACTTGGAAATTGGCGCCGCGACCGATGTCAACGGCGGCGCCAGCGGCGGATTGGTGGCGACGTCGGGAATCGACAACAGCATTGAACAGGTGCGCGGCGGTTCGGGCGGCGACATGCTGTACGGCGACCCGGATACAAACACCCTAATCGGCAACGGCGGCGCGGATACGTTGAACGGGCGGGGCGGCGTGGATAGTCTCGACGCTGGGGCGGGCAATGACATTCTGCGGATTCAAGGTTCGGAGGCGGCCAACGATACGCTGGATGGCGGCCCTGGCGCGAAGGGCGACGCGACCGATAACGACACGCTCCTGAATATCGGCGCGACGGATGTCCTGTTCGCGGATGTCGACGGGATGTTCAACAGCCCGGATCTCAGCCTCGATCTGTTCGATGGAAATGGTCAGGGACTACAAGCCTACGAGTTCGCCGATCCGAACAACCCGCAGCCGTTTTCGTTTACTCGGCTGGTGAATACCCGTTATGAACTGCCCACTTTTGTCGATGGCACGGCAGGTGGCGATGTGGTCGTTACCAACCAAGACGGCGTGAACTTGACCATCTTCGATGGCAAAGAGGGCACGGATACGATCACCGTCGTGTTGACGGTGGCGAATCTCGGGGCGTTGCTGGACGCCGACATCCGCGCGCTTCAGGCATACTTGAGCAATCCGACGGGGCGGGAACTGTCGCTCGGGGCCGCACGTGGCCGTTTGCGGGCGGTGAATTTCGAAATCGCGCGGCTGGCCGTTGCCGACGATGGACAAACGGTGGACATCACCGGAATCATGCCGTTCATCGGCTCGAGAGCCAACATTTTGGCGGGCACCGGCGGCAACGATACGCTGGTAGGCACCGGGGGAAGGGATTTGGTCTTTGGCGGCGACGGCAACGATCTGCTTTCCGGAAGCGGGGAAAGCGACTGGCTGTTCGGCGGCGCTGGCGGGGACAGTCTCCTGGGCGATATCGGCTTCGACTACCTGATGGGCGGCGACGGCGATGATTGGATCGATGGCGGGCTGTTTGACGACGCGATTCGCGGCGGCGCGGGCGCCGACACCGTTTTCGCCGGTCCCGGTTACGACACGCTGCTCGCCAGCGGCGACGAAGCCCTGTATGACGTGATGGATGGAGGCATGAACACCGATACTCTCGTGAATATCGGCTCGGAACCTTTGGTGTTCAGTACGTTCAACTTCCTGACGACGGGCTTGGAAACGATCGTCGGCGGCAGCATGCCAATCTTGGGTCTGGACAACGCCTCGCTGCCGGACAACCTCGATTTTTCCGGCGGAGCATTGGTCGGCGTTCCCTACGTGGATGGCCGCCGCGGCGACGACCGGATCGTGGGCACGCACTATAGCGACATCCTGCGTGGTGGGGATGGAAACGATACGCTGATCGGCAACGGCGGCAATGATTCGCTCTTCGGCAACACGGGGGCGGATAGCCTGAGTGGTGGAATTGGATCGGATTATCTGGACGGTGGCGCCGGCGTCGATCGGCTGACATCCGACCTCGATCGCGATCTGCTCGTGTTCGAAGCCGACACAACCTCGATCGATACCGTCACCGATTTCGCGCTTTACTCGGACTCGCTGGTATTCCGTGGTTATGGCGGGATCTATTCGACCACGGGATTCAATGTTGGCACGAACACGACGGTTCGGGTAAATAACGGTGCGAAGCAAGTCGTATTGGAACGTTGGCGCCGGGCCGTGGCGAGCTCCCAGATTCGCTTCGAGTGACTCGCCGTTCCACAACACCTCGTCTTCACCGGAGGTCAACATGTACACGATCGGCCTGTGGGCATTGCTCATCGCGTTGCCACCTGCCACCGTGGATCGAACCAGCCCAACCCCGCCGCTGTCGCCACAACCGATTGGCGGTGCCGGCCCGATTGCGACGACTGCGGCTCTGGGCCCCGACGTGGTCGCCGTTTGCCCCGAGCCGCTCGTGTCCGGCTTGTCCACGTGGCTCGAATATCGCCGCCGCCAAGGCCATCGCGTCGAACTGCTGGTCGTGGACGGAGCGGACTCGGCCGAGCAAACCCGCGAGCGGATTCGGAGCCGCATCCG
>JBIKVL010000071.1:0-9669 GCA_044356875.1 Pirellulaceae bacterium
TTCGGCGCCGAGTCCCGTCGCGCGCAACCCGAGCGGCGCGAACAGTTCGCGGCGCAGCAATTCCGGCAAGGCGAAGCCGCTCGCCCGCTGGGCCAGTTCGGCAGCCACCAACGTGCCCATGCTCTGGTATTGAAAGCCCGCGCCGGGCGGGAAGAGCGGCGCAGTGTCCTCGCAAACATGCCGGAGGAACCGTTCGAGCGGCGCCTGCTGGCGCCTCAGTTCCCGATTGTTCGGCAACATGTCGGGCAGGCCGGAGGTGTGCGTGAACAAATGCTGCACCAAGGTCGCCGACTTGCCATGCGGCGCGAATTCCGGCAGCCGTTCGACCACCGGTTCGCTCAGCCCCAACAGCCCGCGTTCGACCATCAACATCCCGGCAAGGTAAGTGATCGGCTTGGTGAGCGAAGCGATCAGGAACATGTCATCCAGCCGAACCGCCTCCGCATCCGGCTCGGGACCGCGACGCCCGTGGCAGATCGGTTCGAGCAACCGCCCGCGCCGTCCGATCGCCAGCGACGCGGCCGGCCATGGCGCGTCCGTCCCCGTCGTCCATCGTCGGACGAGCGAGTCGACTCGCGCGATCCGTTCCGGGCAAAATCCCAATTCGCGCGGAGTGGCAACCGGTAGTGGACAGGAAGCGTGCTCGGCCATGGTTCAGTGAAGACTCCAGCGTTTGCGCAGCAGCCACTCGAAACTGAGCAGCGTGGCGACCGCGATAAAGAATAGCCAGGCGTCGAGCGCCGTGTCGCCGAGGCGCCATTGCGTTTGCACTTCGACCTTGAATTGGCGACTGCGGGAGGCGATGTCCCGCAGCAACTCGGGCAGTTTCTCCGCCGGTACCAGCGAGCCGCCGAACTCGCGGGTCGCCTCCGCCAAGCGCGCGAGTTGCTCGTGGTCGGCGGCGGCGGTCGCCAACTCGAGGTCTTGGTCGAAGACCAGGAATTCGCCGCGAGTTTGGCCTGCCGGCTTGCCTCCGATCATGGCGCGGATTTCGATCCGATAGTCGCCGGTTGCTCCCGTGCGCTCGACGACGCCATTCCACTCGCTCTTGTTGCGGCTGAGCCTCAGAGGCGAACGCTGCCCTTGGGGATCGATCAGCTCCGCGGCCAGTTCGGCCCCTTCGATCGGCTCGCCGTTGGGTGCTCGCACGCCCGCGGTAAACGCAAGTCGTGCTCCCAGATTGACGCGACGCTGCGCGAGGCGAATCCACGTGTCGTATCGCACCTGGTCCTCGCGCCGCGCGAGCCACAGGATGATTTGCCGCCAGAACCGCCGATGCTCGTCCTGGAATCCGCGCATGCTCCAACGCCACGTCGAGTCGCCGGCGAACGCGAGCACTCGGCCCTCTCCGTAGTCGCGGGACACGAGCATCGGCGCTTTGTCGGCCGTTTCCAAGATCACTTGTACGCCCGGCGCGTCGCTCACGCCGCGGAACCGATTGGCGCCTTCAAGCGGCGGCAATGCGCGCCAGCGCGTGATCGCGTCGGCCGCGTTCAGGTCGGGCATGTTCGCGTTATTCGCGTTCACGGCATTGTCGTTCGCCTTGCCAGCCGGGTTCGCGCCGCCGCCCCCACCAGCGCCGCCCCCACCAACGCCGCCCCCACCAACGCGGCCGCCACCGCTGCGGCCAACTCCGAGCCGAGTGAGTGGATGGTCGCGGGCCGGTTCGATGCGCAGCGGGCCGGGCCAGTGCAGATCTTCGCGGGGCGGCTCGTCGAAGTTTTGCCGTTCGAATTTGTCCATTTTGATAGGAAGAGCGGCGGCAAGAGGCGACTCGCCGTACCCGCCGGCGCCGAAACTATGGTAGCCGCCGAGCATAGCGAGTCCGCGACCGCTCCGAACCGCGGCGGCGATCGCTTCCAACTGCTGCGGGCCCAAGGCGGACGCATCGAGGTCGCCGATGATGAGCACATCGAAACGCGGCTTCTCCAAAACGGCGCTCAGATCGACCGGCCAGCTCGTCCGGCGCCGACTGTCCAGCCATTGGAAATCCAGGTCGACATCGGGCGAAGCGTCGAGAGCGCGGGCGATGAAACGCTGCTCGTGGCGCAGTTGGCCTTCGAGATAGAGCACCTTCAATCCGCCTTCCAACACGTGCAGGTAGGCGCCCAACGCGTTGTTTTGCGTTGTGAGTTCCCCTGGCCGCGGCGCGGCGGTCAGCGTCAGCTTGTAGGTGCCGGTTTCCTGCGGCGCGAACGGAAACGCGACGTCGACTTGGCCGCCATCCAGCGGCACGGCGACCGTTCGCGTGCCGAGCGAGCGGGACTCGCCACGTTCGTTGGCGATCGTCAGCTCGACGGGGATCCCCTGGTTGACGTAGCCGTTGACCCGCACGAGTCCGCGCACCAGCAGTTCATTCTTGACGAACACGGTGTATTGATCGGGAAGATTCTCCACCGCCACGTCGCGCGCTTGCGCGGCGGCGCCCGCCGGCCCGAACGCGACCGTGTAGAGCGGACAGCCCAACCGAGCGAGTTCCCGAGCGGCGTCGTCCAGCTCCACTTCCGGAGCCGCGACGGTCTGCACGCCGTCGCCGAGCAGCACAACGCCGGCCAGCCGCCGGCCGAGCTGGCCGCGGACAGCGGTCCGGACGGCTGTGCCCATGTCGGTCGAACCGTCCAACGATGCCGCGGCCAATCCCTGCTGGAAGTCGAACGGCTGGAGCGACTGCGAATAGGTCCACGACCGTACCTCGAGATCACGCGACAGCTCGGCGGCCGCCGCGCGAGCGGCATCGACGGCCGCGCGCTGCGCGTCCCAACGCGACTGGCCGCCCGCCATGTGCGGCTGGCCCATGCTGCGGCTGCGATCGGCGAGCACGATCAACGTGGCGGGCTCGGTTCGAGTGACAGTTTGCACTCGCGTGGGTCGGAGCAGCGCGAACACAATCAGCAGCACCACCGCGAGCCGGAGCGTCGTCAGCAGGAACCGACGGGATCGGGACAACCGACCATAACTGGGCGGCACCGCCAACAGCGCAAGCAGCACCGCGGCCGCGATTCCCGCGACGACGTAGCTGTCAAAGATCGGAGCGAACGACCACTCGGTCACTTTGCCCGTCCGTAAAAGCGGTTTGACACCAACTGTTCCAATCCCAAAACGGCGACTAGCGCTAGCAGTAGCGACGGATAGAACTCGACCGTCCCCGCCGCGCGGGCATCGCCAACCTTGCGTTCGATTTGCTGGCCGCCCGCGAGGCGTTGATAGCGGCCCGCGCCCAGGATGCGGTCGTAATCGGCCGTTTCCACCCGCGCGATTTCGGTGGCGGCGGCCGGCAGGTTCACGCTCAGGCCGCGGTCGAGCGGCAGATCGCGAAAGCCGCGAAGGCGGTAGTTTCCCGGCTGGTCGACCGCCCCGAGCGTAGCGCGGCCATCGCGGGTGGCGACCTCGCGCGTGCCGACTTCGCGCGTGCCGCTGGAGGGCATGAACAGCCGGTATCGGTCAGGTTCGGCATCGGGCGTACCGCGCCATTCGGCCACTTCGCCCGTTTCGAAATTCAAACGCGGCGGTTCGCCGGCCGCCAAGTAGCGAACGAGCTGGTCGGCGAGCACCACGAACGGCCAAGCGTCCGGAGCGGTCGGCAGTTCATTCCACGGATCACGGCCCTGCGGCCGCGCGGAGTCGGAGAGCGGCGTTGCCATGACGAGCACTCGACCGCGTCCGAACGTGGTTTCGGTAAGCGCCGGCAAGCGATTGCCGAAACGCATCACGGTACGTGTGCTCGCGGCGGGCGCGAGCTCCCAATGGCGATAGACCGGGAAACGGTCCCACGGCACGGAGGTGGCGACCTCCCGGAATTCGCGAGTGACCGGGTGATCGAATTGGTCCGGCGCGAGGAACAGATCGCCGCCAGGCGATCGCCAGAGCCGACGCGGAATGCCACCCAACAGCCGTTCAACAACCGGATCGTGAAACGTTTCGCCGGCTCGGGCGTTGTGGCCCAGGAAAACCCCAAGTCCACCGCCTTGTTCCACGAACGCCGCCAATCGGTTCCAGTCGTCGAGGGCCAGCGGCGGTGGATCGAGCAAGCAGATGGCGGCGACGCCATCGAGCTTTGCTGTCGCCAGTTCGGCGATGGAAACTTCCTGGCAAGTGAACTCGGACTTGCCCGCGACGCGGAACTCGCGCGGCGCGACTGCCTCGACGAAATAGGACGGTATCGTATCGGCGCCCGCGACAATCAGCACCGGTGACGGAGCGCGGACTTGAAGGCTGAAGTATCGCGTGTTGTCGCCCGTCAACCCATCTTCGCCCGCCAACCGGACCGTGCCGTGAACCAGCCCGGGCGCCAAGCCGCTGAGTCGCAACGAGACAGCGGCAGGCGAACGCTCGTCGAGCGTGACCGAGGTCGCGGCGCGGATCTTTTGTTCGGGCCAATCGACCTTGCCATCGCGGACCACAGGACGCTCGGGATCCGGCGTCTCGACCGTCAGTTCCACTCCGCGTTGCCCCTGCAGGCCGCTTGCCGAGACTTCGGTTTCGATCACCAATTCGCCGCCAGGCGGCAACGACTCGGCGGATAGTCGCAACGGGCCCAACCCCGCGTTCCGCGGCTGCTCGACGCCGACATCCACCAGGTAGACGCTGACGTTGGCCGGGCCATCGGCAGTTATCGCCGCAGGAACGGCGGGCGTCGCCGCGCCATCGGCGAGTGGCGCCGCGCGATCGGGCCACGCTCCGCGACCTCCATCCGTGAACACATACAGTTCTTTGGACGGCGGACCGTTTTGTTCGAGCCAAAAGCGGCAGGCGGCGAGCAGATCGGCGAGTGGCCTAGCCGCGCCGCTGGTCTCCAGCCGGTCGATGGCCGTCAACGCGGCGGCCCGATCTTGCGCGAACAGCGGCGCGTCAGGCCGGGCGTCGGCGACCGCCAATACGCTGCCCTCGGGCAGTTGCCGAACGATCCGCGTGGCCGCCTCGCGGGCGGCTTCGAGGCGGGAACGATTCTCGTGGCGGAACTCCATCCGCGCCGCGGTATCGAACAACAGCACTGCGGCGACTGGTCCGCCTGTTCCTTGGCCGAGCCGGTCGTTGTCGGTCTTCATCGCTCGCAACGCAAGTCCGAGCGTCACGAGCGCCAGGAGTGCGGCCGCCACACCGCCGCCGGCCACCCAGCCTCGGCTTTGCCTCTGGACGACCGCCGCCGCCGCCACCGCCGCCGCGAGGCATGACAGTAGCCCTGGGACCGGCACCAGCAGCCACGCGCCGAGCGCCCCCGACGCGACCTGCGGCCGCGCGAGCAGGACCGCCAGCAGGATGAACGCGAGACAGCGCAGCGCGAGCAACAACCAGTGGCGCCACTGCAAGCTGCGTTTGCTGGCCTGTTCCGATTCGACCAGAAACTGGATCGCGGGAAACTTCATCCGCCGCGGCTGCTGGCGCAGCAACAGGTGCAGGACGATCGGGATCGCGATCGCTCCGACGCCCAGCAACAGCGACAGGTTGACCAGCGTCACGCGCGTCCTTTCAGCAGCGGGCCCGGCGACTCAAGAGATACTCCATCAACGCCTTGTCGAACGGCATGCTGGTGTCGAGCGGCACATAGTCGACGCCGATCCGCCAACATTCCTGTTTGTACGCGTCGCGAAACGCCCGCACTCGTTCCCGGTAGTCTTCGCGGCGCTGGTCGGCGTCGACCACCACCGTCCGCGCGGTCTCGCCATCCTCGAATTCAATCTGTCCCTCGAACGGAAAGTGTACTTCGGCTTCGTCGAGCACATGGAACAGGATGACATCGTGGCCTTGATGCCGCAGCCGCCGCAACGCCTCTCGGACCGGCTCGACCGGGCCAAGCAGGTCGCTGAACAACATCGCCAAGCTGCGATGCCGCAACATCGAGGCGAATTGCTGCAAGCTGCGTCCCAAATCGGTCGGTCCCGATGGCCGCAGCTTCGCCAAGTGCGACAGCACGTTTCCGAGCTGCGTGCGTTTCGACTTGGGTGGCAGCACGGCCCGCACCTTTTCGTCGAACGTCACCAACCCGACCGGATCCTGCTGATGAATCATCAGGTAGCACAACGCGGCCGCCAGCGAGACCGCGTAGTCGAACTTCGTGAGTTCTTGCCGGTACGTGTATCCCATCGATTCGCTGAGGTCCAACACCAAGTAGCCCGTGATATTCGTCTCGGCTTCGAACTTCTTGATGTAGTAGCGGTCGGTCTTCGCGTAAACCAGCCAATCGAGATCCTTCGGGTCATCCCCGGCCGCGTAGCGGCGATGCTCGCTGAATTCCACCGAGAAGCCATGGAACGGACTGGCGTGCAAACCTTGCAAGAAGCCCTTCACGACGAACTGGGCGCGCAGGTCGAGCCGCTTGATCTGGTTGATCACTTGCGGCTTGAGGTACTTCTCGGCGCTCGACATGGAGGAACTCGCTTATCCGGGCCGCTGGCCGGGCGGTGGCGCTGGTGGCGGCGGCGTTGGCGGCGGCGGGCTTGACTGTGGCGGCGCTGCTGGCGGCGGCGAGTGACCTGGCGGATGCGCGTTCGGATGAGCTGCGGGATGCGCAGCGGCCCCATGCTGTCCGGCCCCCGCGTGACCCGCCATCGTGCCGCCGACCGCTCCACCGCCCGCGAACTTGGCGATCTCGGGCTCTGGGATTTCCCGCACCAAACGCTCGATGACGTCCTCGGCGCCCAGTCCTTCCGCCTGCGCCTGGAAGTTCGTGCTGAGCCGATGGCGCAGCACGGGGATCGCGATTTTGCGGACGTCGGCGATTGAGACGCTGAAGCGGCCGTCCATCGCCGCGAGCGCTTTGCCGCCATTGATGAGGAATTGGCCGGCCCGCGGTCCAGCGCCCCAGTCGACCAGTTCACGGACGAACGCCGGGGCGGACGGATCGCGTGGCCGGGTGGCTCGAACGAGCCGCGCGACATACTTCACGATGTACTCGCTGACCGCGACCGACCCGACCAGCTTTTGCAGATTCAAGATCGCGCGGGCCGACAAGATCTTCTGCACTTCGACCCGCTCGTTTCGCGTCGTCGACGCCAGGATCCGCTCTTCCTCCTCCGCCGTCGGATAGCCGACTTTGATGTTGAACATGAAGCGATCGAGCTGCGCTTCGGGAAGCGGGTAGGTGCCTTCTTGCTCGATCGGATTCTGGGTGGCGATGGTGAAGAACGGCTCGGGGAGGTCGAGCGTCTGACGGCCGACGGTCACTTGCCGTTCCTGCATCGCCTGCAGCAGGGCGGCTTGCGTTTTGGGTGGCGTGCGGTTGATTTCGTCCGCCAGCAGAATGTTGGTGAAGACGGGTCCCTCGACGAAGCGGAATTGTCGTTTTCCCTGTTCATCTTCGTCCAGCACGTTGGTGCCCGTGATATCGGCCGGCATCAAATCGGGGGTGAACTGCACGCGCTTGAAACCGACGTCAAGAATCCGGGCGAGCGTGCTGACCATCAGGGTCTTCGCCAGCCCAGGGACACCTTCCAGCAGGCAGTGTCCGCGCGTGAAAATCGCCGCGAACAGTTGTTCCACCACGTCTTGCTGGCCGACAATCACCTTTTGCAGTTCGAGCTGCATCAGTTGCCGATAATGGACGAATTCCTGGAGCAGATCGCCCAGGCTGCGAGGCTTGCCTGTCGACACGTGATGTCCTGTCCTCTCTGATAGGGTTGTTCCCGGCGGCGAAGCGCCTCGGCTGGACTCGATCCGGTCCTGTCCGCCGGCCGCATCGCCAGCACCCAGACCTCCGTGGCAAGGAATTCTAAGCATGCGACACGATCAATGCGATTTCCCTGCCGCCGGCGCGGCGTCAACTCGTCAGTTATCGGCGCCGCTCCCGCCCGCCCCCACGACATATTCCGAAAAGCTTTCGCGAATTGCCCGGATTGCGTCATCGCATGCCGCCTCATCGCACGCCGCCTCGTCGCGCGCGGCGCGGAGCTGCGGCATCTTCGCATTGCTCCTTGGCCTGCTTGGCCACGCGTTCGTCCATCCCGCACGGGCGGCCGATGACGAACTTTCAGCGGCAGGGGTTCGCGAGGCGATCGCCGACGCGGTCGCCTACCTTGTTCCCCGGCAAAACAAAGTGGATGGCAGTTGGACCGATCCGCCAGCGCAAGTGGGCGGCCTAACTTCGCTGGTGACTCTCGCGCTCCTTAGCGCGGGCGAAGCGCCGCAGAGTCCGCCGATCCGAGCGGCGCTCTCGTATTTGGAATCGGTTGGCAATCCGAAGATGACGTATGCGACGTCGCTGCAGACGATGGTGTTCTGCGCCGCCGATCCCAAGCGGTATCAAGCGCGCATCGCCGAGAATGCGCGGTGGCTCGAGAGCACGCAGATCGCCACGGGGCCGTATCAGGGCGCCTGGGCCTATTCCAATCGACAAGGAAACGGCGACAACTCGAACGCCCAGTTCGCGCTGCTGGCGCTCTTCGAAGCCGAGCGGGTGGGCGTGAAGATCAATCCGCAGGTGTGGCGATCCGCGGTCGACTACTGGAGCCGGACGCAGCGAGCGGACGGGGCCTGGGGCTACACGATCGACGACGCGCCCACCGGCAGCATGACATGCGCCGGCGTATCGTCGCTGATTATCGCCTCGGGGCAACTGGATGCCGGCCGCGCGTCGGTGCGGGGCGATTCGATCGAATGTTGCGGCGCCGAAACCGCGGGAGGCGTCGGCGAGCGTATCGAGCGGGGCCTGCAGTGGCTGGGGCAACACTTTCGAGTCGACGCCAATCCGTCCGCCGGATCGCTCGGCACTGGCGCGGTGAACCGCGCCTATCAGTACTACTACTTATACGGCGTCGAGCGCGTCGGCCGTCTCTCTGGCCGCCGCTACCTCGTCGGACAACGAACGGTGGAAGGCCGCCGCGTGCTGCAGCCGCATGACTGGTATCGCGAGGGAGCGGCCGAGCTAATCGCCCGGAAAGACCGGATTCAGCGTTGCTGGGTCGGGGCCGGACTCAGCGAAGCCAATCCGATCGTCGCCACCGCGTTCGCGTTGCTGTTTCTGTCCAAAGGACGGCGTCCCATCGTGCTGAGCCAACTGCGGCATGGCGACCCTCAGTCACCTGGTTCCGACGGCGATTGGAACAGCCATCCGTCCGGCGTGCCACGGCTGACGCGGCGTGTCGAGCAGCGTTGGAAACGCGATTTGACATGGCAGACGATCGACATGCGGGCGGCCTCGGCGGACGACTTGGCGCAATCGCCAGTGCTGTTTCTCAGCGGACGAGGGGCCTTGGCGTTGTCGCCCGACCAGCGCGAGCAGCTCAAACGCTACGTGTCCCAGGGCGGCTTTCTCTTTGTCGAGGCGTGCCAAGGCTACGGCTGCGACGGGGCCGCGTTCGACCGCTCGTTCCGCCAGTTGTTGGACGAGCTTTTCCCGGACAGCAAGCTGCGGCTGTTGCCGCCGGACCATCCGGTATGGTTCGCCGAAGAGCGGGTCGATCCGGCGCATTTGCGGCCGCTGTATGGGCTCGACACGTGTTGCCGGACGAGTGTCGTCTACTGTCCCGAGCCGCTTTCCTGCGCCTGGGAGTTGTATCCGTTCGAGCGGGAGACCGGTTATCCCGCGTCGGTCAACGCTTCGATCGAGGCGGCGATGCGGATCGGCGAGAACGTGTTGGCCTACGCCACGAACCGCGAACTGAAAGACAAACTCGACCGGCCCCTCGCGCCGCTCGCCGACCTTCCCCGCTCGCCGCGTCGTGGCGCGCTGTCCAT
>JBIKVL010000929.1:0-2652 GCA_044356875.1 Pirellulaceae bacterium
GCCGGTGTCGCTTTCCAAACGGGTTATCTTTGGCGGTACGACGAGGCGGCGAACCGGCTGAAACGGATGCTCGCCGAGGGCCAGTTCGGCAAGCTCATTAGCGTCGAAATGCTGTACGCCACCAGCGACGCGCGGCGCCGCGGTCCCGATCATTTCCTCTTCGACGCGGCGGTATCTGGCGGCGGCTTCTTTCACTGGCTGGGGTGCCACTACCTGGACCTGCTGCGATACTTGGTGCCAGACACGATCGTTGGAGTCACGGCGCGGGTCGGGGTTTTTGGGGCGACGCCGCTGGAAGTGGAAGATGGCGGAACGGTGATCCTGGAATTCGAGTCGGGCGCGTTGGCGACGTTGGTGGGCGGTTATTGGCTGCCGCGTTGGGCCGGCGAAAACCGATGGTCGCTGCGGGGATCGAACCGCTGGGTGAATTGGGAACCGGCGCGGGCAGGCACCTCGGGCGTGCTGGAAATCCATGGTCCGCAGCCGCAATGGCACGCGATGGAGGAATCGTTCACCGTGCCGGCCGACGCGACGCCCGGTTATGGAGGGCGGCGTGGCGTGGACTTGGTCGCCGACTGGCTGCGCGCGGCGCGTGGCGGCGGTCCCTGCCGGAACACGCTCGAGTCCACGCGGGATGTCCTGCGACTTCTGGACCTGATCCAGACCTCGTCGCGGGAAGGCCGGCGGCTTGCATGTCGCTTGCCGCCGGGTTAAATCGGTGCTTTCGTGTTAGTTCTTCGTGTTAGTTTATGGACGGTGGCGGCGTGGTCCGCCGTCGCCCGCCGATCACCGAACACCGAACACCGTCGCACTGGAGCGTCGCCCTTCCATGAGTTCGCCTGCTGAAACGATGTTGACCGAGGCCCTGGCCGCGCAGAAGTACACCCGGAAATTCTTCGTGGTTGAATTGGATTTTAGCGAGGCCACCATCGAGGCGCTGGAAGCCCAGTGCGAGGCGGCCAAGTATGCGCTCCGCGCGGGCCTGTCCCCCGAGAACATCGATAAGCTTACCGGTCTGTGGGGCGCGTACTTCGGAGAAGTGCTCCGACGCAACTCCGCCGGCCAGTGGACAACGGTCGCGGTCAACGGCGCCGACCGCTGCGCGTTGCAAACCGCCGAACAAACGGTGTTTCCCCACGACGCGGTCCGAAAACGGCTGGAACAGGGCCCGGCCGCGGACCTCCGCGCCGCTTACGCGACGCTGAAAACACAGTTGCACACGTAATCACCACAATTCGCGGATCGGCGCGCCGCTGTTGACGATCGGATGCGGCCGTCCCCGCTCGTCGTCATAGGTGGTGGTGAGCGGCACGCCCATGTGTTGGTAGATCGTGGCGGCCAAATCGCCCGGAGTCACCGGCCGTTCGCGAATGTAACCGCCGTCGCTCTCCGACGCCCCGATCACTTGGCCATGCTTCAAACCGCCGCCGGCCAGGCACATCGACATCACGTACGGCCAATGGTTGCGGCCGTCGGTGCTGTCCTGCGTGCCTATCTGCGGTGTGCGGCCGAATTCGCCCATGGCGATCACGAGGGTCTTTTCGAGCAACCCGCGACGTTCCAAATCGGACACCAAGGTGGTCAGCAAATGGTCGAACAGCGGCAATAGCGGCCGCAGTCCATTCCAAATGCCGCCATAGGGCGGAATGTTGTCGCCGTGGGTATCCCATGTCCCGGACGCCGTGTGGTAGCTCAAATCGAGCGTCACGAACGCCACGCCCGCCTCGACCAAGCGGCGGGCGAGCAGCGCTTGTTGGCACCACAAATGCGGGCCGTACTGCTCGCGCACCGCTTCCGGCTCCCTCGTCAAATCGAAAGCTGTCCGCGCCGAGTCGCCGACCACCATGTCGATCGCCTGGCGGCTGAACGCGTCCATCGCGTCCATGGAACCGGCTTGATCCAAGCCGCGTTGAAGCTTGTCGAATCGCGTCAGCAACTGGCGGCGTTCAAAAACCCGGTCGCTCGACAGGTCGGTTGGCAAGTTGAACAGATTGCCGCCGGCGACTTTGCCGGTATCCGTTCCCACGAGATCGTAGACCGGCAACCGCGCGGCTTGGTCCGCGAGGAACGGATCGTAGCGCCGCCCGAGCATGCCCGCGTACGCGACGTGCGACCGCGACCGCATGAACGCGACATACGGCGGCATCGCCGGATTGTTCGCGCCGTGATGTTTCGCGACGATCGAGGCGATCGCGGGATAGCTGTCGCCTTTGGGATTGGTCCGCGGTTCGGCTTCCAGATTCGCCGTCTGGAAAACCTTGTTCGGTTCGTGATTGCTGTTCCGCGCGTCAACGCCGCGGAGGATCGTGAACTTGTCGAGCATCGCGGCCTGTTTCGGCAGGTATTCGCACAGCTGAACGCCGGGCAGCCGCGTCGAAATCACGCCAAAAGGGCCCCGGTTTTCGTACGGCCGATCCGGCTTGGGATCCCAGGTGTCGATGTGGCTTGGGCCGCCCGCCATCCACAGCAAAATCACCGACTTGCCGGTCGCGGAGGACTGGCCTTGAGCGGCCGCGAGCGACCGCTGCCGCAGCAGTTCCGGCACCGACAACCCGGCAATGCCCGCGAGGCTCGCCTTCACCATGCCTCGGCGATCCACCACCGCGATACCTTCTCGTGTTCGCGCGTTCCAGTGCGAAAAAGCGTGCGACA
>JBIKVL010000930.1:0-2647 GCA_044356875.1 Pirellulaceae bacterium
GTTCGCCGTCGTGGCGGCCTGCGGCAGTTTCCTGGCGTCGCGAGCGTTGTTCCAGCGGGCGTTGGAAGCGTATCGCAGCGCCAGCAGTTGAGCGATTTGTCGAGGGTCCGTATGAACGCCGCCGCGCCGCCGTCGCTGGTCTTGTCCTATGCCCGTTTGCTGCGGGTTCCCAACGTGTTCACGGCGATGGCCGACATCTTGATGGGGTTAGCGTTTGTTGGCTTTCCGGTCGGACGCTACGCCTGGGCGGCGGCCGCGTTGGTGTTGGCTTCGTCGCTGCTGTACTTGGCGGGGATGGTGCTCAACGATGTGTTCGACGTGGAGATTGACCGCGTGGAGCGTCCCGAGCGGCCGTTGCCATCCGGACGGATTCCGCTCGCCCGCGCCCAGTGGCTTGGCTTCACGCTGCTCGGTGGCGGCGTGGTCGCCGCCTGGGCGGCGGGACTGGTTCTGCCCAACGGAGCCGCGATGCCATGGCGCAGCGGAGCGGTGGGAATCTCGATCGCCGTGTGCGTGTTGCTCTACAACCGAGTGCTGAAACACACGTGGCTCGGTCCGATCGGAATGGGGCTGTGCCGCTGCGGGAACGTGTTGTTGGGGATGAGCTTGGCCGGGTTCGCCACGGCGGGGAAAGAGCCGGGGTGGATGGGTTACGAGCCGAGTCAATGGATGGCAGCGGCGGGAATTGGCGTTTACATCGTGGGCGTCACCTGGTTTGCCCGGACCGAAGCCGGGACCAGCGCGCGTTTGCCGTTGGTCGCGGCGCTGATCGTGATGGCGGGCGGCATCACGCTCTTAGGCGTCATGCCCAACTACGCCGGCACGTATGGCGAAGTGCGTTTCAAGCCCGACATTTTTTGGCCCGTGCTGCTGGCGGCGATGTTCGTGCCGCTCGCCCGCGGCGGCGGAAACGCGGTGCTCTATCCAGACCCGCAGCATGTCCAGCGAGTGGTGAAGGCGAGCATCCGTTCGCTGATCCTGTTCGACGCGGCGATCGCGGTGGGAGTTTACGGACCGCAATGGGGCATCGCGATTGTCGCTTTGGTCGTGCCGATGTTGTTGCTCGGCCGTTGGGTCTATTCGACGTAGCACACGGCGGTTCGCCATTGGATCCGCCGCCGATCGATGTCGAAGTTTCCGACAGCCGTGTCGATTGTTTCGCCAAACGCGTGGACGTTGCTGGCGCCCAAGCTGCGGCCAATAGTGCCGAGAGATAGCGGATGGGTGATACCCTTCGTTTTCGGCACGCCGACTGCACTTGACGGAAGGATCCGCCGCGTGGATAGCGCGGACACCGTTGGTGCTCGCCATCTATCCTCGGACTTCTTCCCTCGAAATCCCCTGGAGTGACTTCGATGCGCGTGATCAATCGGTCAAGTGGTTTGTTGTTTCGCCAAGCGAAAGGTTGGGCGTCGTCCCTGGCCTTGGCCGTGGCGGGCTTAGGCGCCACTGGAGTCGCAAGCATTCCGAGCCAACCCGCTTTGGCCCAAACGAACGCGGCACAAACCAATGCGGCCCAAACGAACACGGCGTCAACAGCGGTCGCCGCGCCCGGCGACACGGCGCGGGCTTACGAGCAGAGCGTCGAGAAAGCGATCGGCTATCTGCGGACGAGTGGCCAGTTGAGCGACGGTTCGTACGCCTCGCCGATCGGTCCCGGCGTCACGTCGCTCGTCACCACCGCGCTCTTGCGGCACGGTCGCTCGCCGGACGACCCGATGGTCGCGCGGAGCCTCAAGTATCTCGAATCGTTCGTGCAGGAAGACGGCTCGATCGCGAAGAAGGGGAGCCGCTTGCCGAACTACGAGACCTGTTTGGCGGTGATGTGCTTCAGCGAGGCGAATCGGGATGGCCGCTACGCCGACGTGTTGAAAAAGGCCGACGCCTACTTGAAAGGCCAGCAATTCACGGAAGCCCGGGGCAAGGGCAAGTCGGACGTCGAGTATGGCGGGGCGGGTTACGGCGGCGATGGCCGCCCGGACCTATCGAATACCGCGTTCCTGATCGACGCGTTGAAGGCCACGGGCAATGGGGCGGATAGCGAGGCGATTCAGCGAGCTCTCCTCTTCGTCAGCCGCTGCCAGAATTTGGAAACCGAACTCACCCTGAACAAGTCGGCGGTGACGAACCCGGACGGTGGCTTCTTCTACACGGTGGCGGCGGGCGGGACGAGCCCGGCGGGCAAAACGGAGGAAGGGGCGCTGCGCAGCTACGGATCCATGTCCTACGCGGGTTTGAAAAGCATGATCTATGCCGGATTGAACAAGGACGACAAGCGGGTGAAAGCGGCGCTCAAATGGCTGGAGAAGAACTACTCGGTCGCTGAAAACCCAGGCATGGGCCAGGCCGGCGTGTACTACTACTACAACACGTTCGCCAAGGCGCTCGACGCGCTCGGCGAGGGAGCGTTCGTGGACTCGCAAGGCAAATCGCACGATTGGCGCGGCGAGTTGATCGCGGAACTCGCACGCCGCCAGCAACCCAATGGCTCGTGGGTCAACACGGACCGCAAATGGATGGAGAGCGACCCGAATCTGGTGACCGGCTTCGCGCTCCTGGCTCTGTCCCATTGCCGCCCCGCAAAGCCAGCGACGCCGTAGTGGGTGACAACCGCCTGACCGCCAGCGGTCGGTTTTGGGTAGGACCG
>JBIKVL010000072.1:0-9650 GCA_044356875.1 Pirellulaceae bacterium
CGCCACTGGCCATCGACGACGAAGCCACCGCTAGCCAGCGGTTCGATCTTGCCGCCGACGGCCGCTCGGAACCATACCTGCGTCCCGTTCGCCGGCGGATCGAGCCGTGTCGCGACCAAAGTGCGGATGAATCGCCCGCCTTCGGTGGCGGTAGCGGAAGTGGCGGCGGCAATGGGCCGCGGATGGTCCTCGATCCGCAGTCCGGCGATCTCGTAGTTGAACACGGGTTCGCGGGCCGCGTTCAAGCGGTAGCCGCGGAACTTGGCTCCCTGTTCCCGAGCTGGCTGGTTCGGCCAAGTCGCTTCCGGATTCTCCAAGGCGGCGAACGACACGCCGCTCGGCAGCTTCAACACGTTGTCGCCGAGCGGTCCTTGGAAGCCGACGCCGCGGTCGGTCCAGTGGCGGGTGGCGTCGATGAAGGCTCCTTGCCAGACGAGCGCCAACCGCAGGTCATTGGCGTCGAATGCCAAATTGACCTTTTGCGGGTAGCCGACACCGATCGCTCGTGGCCCGGCTCCTTCGATGAAATTGCGGTACAGGACCGGTTCGGTGTCGGCGACGAGTTCGATCGGATCGCGTCCCAATCCGAGCGGCACGGCCGCCTTATCCCCATCCGCCAGGAACGCCCACACGGAATGGATTTGTTGTTGCGTATCGCCATTCAACACGCCGGGCAGCAACGTTTGTCCCATCGGCCAAGCGGAAGGCATGCGGGTACCGGGGCGGAACGACGGCGGATCAAGCAAATAAGCATGGAACCACGACTCCTTTAAGCGGCGCGCCATGGTTGTCATGCCGATCGACTGAATACCCGTGGCGGGAATGTTGCCCCAAGTGTGGCACTTGATACAGGAAAACCCTTGAGCGCCGACCAACTTTCGGCCCGTCGCTTTCAACGCGCCGGGCGTCACCGAGACGGCTGGCCGCTGATAAGCCGGCTCGGGGTCGGCGGCCGCGAGCGCAGCCACGAGGTGGCCCACGTTCGCGGTCCCGAATTTCGGCATGCGGGTGAACATGTACGGCCGGTCCTTCGCGCCGTTGTTGAACACGTTGCCAAGCCACTCGGCGGTGAGCTTCGCGCCGGCGCCGGTCAGGTGCGGCGGGATGCGTCCTTCATCGCCCATCTCTGGCTGGTTGGTGAGGAACGACGCGTTGCGAGTTTCGGCGACGCCGCCCTTGCCGCCGCGTTGATGGCACGAGTAGCAGTTGAAGGTGGTGAGTGTCCGATCGATGGCGTCGGCCGACGCGTTCGCGGGCGCCGAGTTCGCGGGCGTTCCGCCACCTGCCGAAACGGCTCGGACGGCGGCGCGAAGGGCTGCCGTTTGCCGCGCGGACAAGGCGAATCGTGGAGTGGCTCCGCCGAGCGGATCGGGTTGGGTGCCGAGGCAACCGCGGTCGACGTTGAGCGCCGCGAGCCGTGGCGCGGCGACGGCGGTTTCCGGCTGTTTGCCGAGCGCGTGGCACGCCACGCAATTCAGCTTTTGAAACAGCTTGCGGCCCTCGTCGGCCTTCACGGGATCGGCCACAAACTGACGCAGCCGCGCCGCGGCGGGCGGGTTGGCGTCGAGCGTGACAAACGTCTCGAGTGGCTGCCGGGGAAGCCCCGGTCCCTCGATTTCCACCTGCAATTCCTCGCCGCCAGACTGTTCGAAAAACTCGACCGTCAGTCTCCGGGCGCCCGCCTTCAACTCGATCCGTCCCTCGCCGAATTGCAGCGGATGGATGCCGTCGACTTTCGCGACTTCCTTGTCGTCGATCAGCAACCGCGAACCGTCGTCCGACCCAATACGGAAGAGATACGAACCATCGCGCGGGATTTGGACGAATCCTTCGAACCGCAGGGCGAAATCGTCGCCGCGCCCCTGCAACAGCGCGAAGCCACTCGACGTGCCAGTGCTCTTCGGCTTCAGCGAGGCGAAGTCCGGCAGCTTTTCCCAGCGGCCTTCGTAGTAGGAAAAACGAAGATTGGCGGAAATCGGCAGATCGCGGAGCAAGTACGCCGCGATATCGCGGGTCTCGTCGTTGTTGAGATTCAGATGCGGCATGCGGCCGGACGGTCGCACGGCAAGCGGATCGGCGAGGAACTGTTGCAGCGACGTCACGCTGTACTTCTTGCTTAAAGTTCCCAGCGGCACCGAGTCGGGTAGCGGTTCGGCCCCGGCCGTCTGCCGATCATGGCAGGCGACACAGCCAATCTGATGGTAGAGCTGTTCGCCCCGTTTCGCCGCCTGCGGCGTGGCGGCGCCTTCCACCAACGCTCCGGTGAGCGAGAGGAAATGCACGAGCGCCTCGGCCTGAGCGGCGCGCTCCGCGTCCGAGCCGCTTGCCAACACGTGCGGCATCGTCGTGCCCGGCTTCGCGGCCTGCGGATCGAGCAGGAATTCGCGGAGAAATTCGGGACGTACACGCTTGCCAACTTGGTCCAGGATCGGAGCCTTCTTCGCGGCGACGACATTCGCGAGCGGACCCTCGGCCGCATGGCAGGCGACGCAATTCAGTTCCCCGATCAGCAACTGGCCGCCGCGAGTCAAATCGCTGTCGTCGGCTGTATGGAATCGCTCGAAGCTCGACACGATCGAGTGGCTCGGCCGCGGCCCCGCGCTGCTCGCTGGAGTCTGCGCAAAACCGGTATTCGTAAAGAAGACCACCGAGAACATGGCCGCCAAGATCATTGCTGCGGCGAACTTGGTTGGGGCGAACTTGGCTGGGGCGCTGATAGCCGCGTCGAACCAAACTTGGGCGTCGCAGCGTAGGCGAACGGACTGTCGGAGTGGAAGGAACGGTGAGTACGACAACGCCATGGACGCGAATTCCTTGCCGCGAGGCCGCGGACGATCGGAGAAAAAAATCTTGGAACTTTACTGACAAAAACAGGCAGGTCGTGGCGTCTTTTGCCGACGCTGGCATTCGGTCGTCCGCCACGGGTTCGGTCCGCGACTTTCCCATGCGGCTCCATCGAGCGACGGCAGGGGAGCGACTCGATGGAGCTACACCGTGGCGCGGCCGAGCGAGGCAGGCCTTTCCCCCACCGTGGCTTGAGCGATACGATTGGGAATCCAATATCACAACCGTTGTCCGGGTTCGTGTCAACATGAACGCGAGCGACCCCTTCGCCGATCCGCCATTCAACGAGTCTTCGCCGAGGCCGGTGGGCCCCGCTGCGGGCATCCCGTACGGTCCATCCAGCCGGGCTGCTCCAAGCGGCTCGAATGGTTCGCCGCCACGTCCGGCATCCGGCGGTGTTTCCCCCGGGAGTGTTTCCCCCGGGAGTGTTTCCCCCGGCAGTGTATCGCCCCGCAGTGGTGTGCCGCCGGTGTTGGCGGCGCTGCTCATCGTGCTGCTGGCATTGGTAGGGCTATCGCTGGTGCAGTCATTCAGCGGGCGGGGCCGAGTGGGCGATCCGAACGCTGCGCCCCGGTTGGTCACTCCGCGGGGAGACTTGGCGGCTGACGAGAAGGCGACGATCGAATTGTTCCAGCGGATGTCCGAGTCGGTGGTATCGATCGCGACCGCTTCGGTGCAGTTGGGACCTGGGTTCAGCGCGGTGGAAGTTCCGAGCGGCACGGGGACGGGCTTTTTGTGGGACTCGCAAGGGCATGTCGTCACCAATTTCCATGTCTTGGAAGGCGGCGAGCGGTGGCGGGTGACGCTCGCCGACCAATCGACTTGGAGCGCCGAGGTTGTGGGGCTGGCGGAGGACCGCGACTTGGCGGTGCTGAAAATCGACGCGCCGCGGGAACGGCTGAAGCCGGTGGCGGTCGGAGCGTCCCGCGACTTGCAAGTCGGGCAACGGGTGTTTGCCATCGGCTGCCCCTTTGGGCTCGATCAAACCTTGACCACGGGAATCATCAGCGGCCTCGGGCGGGAGATTCCCGCGCGGAATGGCCGTTTGATCCAAGGGGTGATCCAAACGGATGCCGCCATCAATCCAGGGAACTCGGGCGGGCCGCTGCTCGATAGCGCCGGTCGGCTAATTGGCGTCAACACGGCGATTTACAGTCCCACAGGCGCGTCGGCGGGGATTGGGTTCGCGATTCCCGTCGACATGGTGAATCGCACCGTGCCGCAATTGCTGCGCTATGGACGAGCTGTCCGGCCGGTGCTTGGGGTGCGAATCGCGCCCGACGCCATCATGAATCAGTTGGGACTATCCGGAGTCATGATTCAAGGCGTGCAAGCCAACGGTGCGGCGGCCGCTGCCGGCCTTCAGGGAGTCGCCACTGACCGGACGACCGTCACGCGGCTCGGCGACGTCATCGTGGGCCTGAATGGACGGAAAATTGTCCGGCAGGACGACCTGTTCGAGGCGCTCGAGCAGTGCGAGTTCGGCCAGCAGGTGAAACTGACCATCGTTCGCAACGCGACGTCGGACGACATGCGGACGATCGAGGTCGAGCTCACCCTGCCTCAGCAGCCGACCGCGAACCGAGAGTAGGCGTCTTGGGCGTTCGCTTTCCCGCAGGCTCGCACGTGGGTTCTCTGAAGCCTGCGCGAAGTTTCCGCTGTTCGGCGGAACACGCGACAACAACTGTCGGTTGTTTGGTATCTTTCCGCGCGGGCGATGACCCGTTTTCCGGCGGCACAGGCATTTCCGATCAGGTTCTGCAGGAGTTTTTATGGCACTGTCGAATTGTCCGAATCATCGAGTCGCACCGCTCGTGGGTGGGGCCAAATGGCGGGCCGTACGCTCGATGATGTGGCTGCTGGCCGTGGTTTCTTTAACGTTGGCCGCGGCGTGTCCGGGACAGAGTGCCGAACTGGCGACGCTGAGGCCCGACAATTGGGACGCGCTGGTTCCCCAGGGCAAGGAAGTCGACGCGATTTATGGCGACTATGTGCTGAGGAACGATCGCGTGGTCGCCGTGATTGGGCGGCCGGGGCCGGACCGTCACGCCAATTTGACCGTCAAAAGCGTGGGCGGAGCGCTCTTGGATCTGACGCTTGTCGACCGTCAAAACGATCAGCTCAGCGCCTACTTTCCGGGCGCGTCGCGATTTGCGTTTGTCGCGGCCGAAAACGTGTCGGCTTGGACCACCGATCCCGCGAACGCGGTGAAGGGCGCCGATCCGCGACTTTCCGGCGCGAAAGTCGTCTTGCAGTGCGAAGCACTGGCGGTCGACGGCCGGCCACGCTGTTCGGTCCGGTATACGCTCGAAGACGGCCAACCGTATCTGGTCGTGGAAACGATGTTCGCCAACGGTTCCGACAAGCCGATTGTCGAGGAGTTGGCGGACGCCATTCGGGCCGATCGGATGTTCGAGTTCGGCCAGGCCAATGACTCGAAGACCTTTTGGGCCTACGACGAATGGTTTGGGCAAGCCTATGGCGTGCAGGTCGAAGGCTTCGAGATCAAACGCGACAAGCTGTTGCAATTGGTGCAAGGGGGCGAGTCCAAGGCGACGATCGCGCCGGGCGAAACGCTGACCGTGCGACGCAAGATTTTCGTCGCCGACCATCTGCTGGCGCTGCGCGGCGTGGCGCTCAAGACCGTCGGCGGCGAACTGTCCGCGCGGCGCGTGGAAGTTGTCGATCCGGCAGGGCCTGTGGCGCACGCCAAGGTGACGCTCTCCCGTGGCGACACCGTTTACGGCGCCGGTCGCACGGACGCGGACGGAACGCTGCGTTGCGACTTGCCGTCCGGCGATTACACGTGCGTGGTGGAAGCGCAGGGTCGGCCGGCGGTGAAAATGACGGTTGGGGCGGCCGAGACGATTTCCGTGAAAATGGCCGCGTGCGGCTACGTCGCCGCCCGAGTGACGGACGGAGCCGGCCAGCCGATTCCCTGCAAAGTGGCGTTCTTCGCCGTCGGCCAGAAAGAACCGTTCCCGAAGGGGGCCAATGGCAAGTACGACCCGAAGCTCGCCGTGCCTTATTTTGGCCCGGATGCGGGCGTGTCCGCGATCCACAATCTGGTGTACACGGCGGATGGCCGCTTCCGCCAGGAAATCCCGCCGGGAAAGTATGAAGTGATCGTCATGTGCGGTCCCGAATACAACGCCGTGACCACGTCGATTGACGTGGCCGCGGGCGCCGACACGCCGCTCGTCGCGAAGCTTGTTCGCGCCGTCGACACGGCGGGCTGGATCAGCGCCGACTTCCATAGCCATGCTTCGCCGTCGGGCGACAACGTGAGCAGCCAGGTCGGCCGAGTGCTCAATCTGCTGGGCGAGCACGTCGAGTTCGCGCCATGCACGGAACATGCGCGGGTAGATACGTATGATGCCGCCTTGAAACTGCTCAAGGCCGAACGCTTGCTCGCCACGTGCGCGGGCATGGAACTGACCGGTTCGCCGCTGCCGATCAACCATCAAAACGCGTTCCCTTTGCTGCACAAACCGCGGACGCAGAATGGCGGTGGACCAACCACCGATGTGAATCCCGTAACGCAAATCGCGCGGCTGGCGCTTTGGGACAACAAGAGCGACAAGCTGGTTCAGCAGAACCATCCCAACCTCGCGCAGATCCTCTCCGATAAGGATCTCGATGGCAAAGCCGATGGCGGTTTCGCGGGGATGCTGGGCTTTATGGACGTTGTGGAAGTCCATCCGCCCGAGGAGATTTTCGTCGAGGAAAATCCGTCGAAGCCCGGTTCCAACACGATGCTGCGTTGGCTCCGGCTGCTTAATCTTGGCTATCGGATCCCGGGCGTTGTGAATACCGACGCGCATTACAACTTCCACGGCTCGGGATGGCTCCGCAACTATCTCCGCAGTCCCGACACCGACGATCCGGCGCACGTCAAGGCGATCGATGTAGCGCACGAGGCGGAAGCGGGCCATGTAGTGATCACCAACGGACCATTCCTGCAAGCCGAAGTCGTGGCCGACGAACCGCGAGCCAATCCGGCGCGTGGCACGGTCGGCGACCTGATCGCGGCCCCCGCCGGAAAAGTCCAACTCCGGATTCGTGTGCAGTGCGCGAATTGGTTGGATGTGAATCGAGTGCAAGTGTTCGCCAACGGCCGGCCGCTGGACGGTTTCAATTTCACGCGGCGCACCCATCCCGAACTGTTCGCGGACGGCGTGGTGAAGTTTTCCGCTCAGTTGCCAATCGCGTTGGCGCGCGACACCCACTTGGTGGTCGCGACCGCTGGCGAGGGTTTGACCTTGGGACGGTTTTATGGGCCCGAGTTCGGCAAGACGATGCCCGTCGCGGTCGGAAATCCGATTTTCGTGGATGTCGACGGCGACGGTTTCAAGCCCAACGGCGACCTGTTGGGGCTGAAGTAGCCGAGTCCGCGATGGAGTTCCACGAATAGCGCGGCACCTTGGCGTCGCGATGAATTAGCGTCTTGGCGCATTGGCGTCGCGGCGCATTGGCGTCTCTTCGCATGAGCTTCAAGGCTCACGTGCGGCGCGTCGCGACGAGCGCGTGCCCAACTACGGTTTTGCGGGGACCAGCACTTCGATCTGGTCCCCGTCGATTCGTAGTTCAAAGCGGTCGATCTTGATTTTGGGGTTGTCGCACCAGGTGCCGTCGCGCACGCAGAAGCGCCACGCGTGCCAGGGACAGGCGACGACTCCTTTCTCCACGTGGCCGTCGGACAGTGCCGCGCCCATGTGGGGACAAAAGTCGTCGATCGCGAAATGCTCGCCGCCATCGTTGAACACGGCCACCATCCGGTCATTCACGGCGAACGCCCGTCCTTGGCCTTCCGGGATGTCGCCGACTTTCGCTACCGCTTGAAACTCCGCCACGCTCGACTTCCTGCTGTTGGATTGGGAAAAATGGTTCGCGGCTGGCATGTCCCGCGGAGCACGCGCCGCGAATCGTTGTCGATGCATTCTATCGTCGTGGCGGAGCGGCGGGCTATTCTCATGTCGTCGCCCGGCCTTGCGGGCGTGGTTTCTCGCTTTCCCGAACAGGTTGTCCCATGTCCGCCACCCCGATAACGCTCGATTCGCTGCAAACGTTGATTCGTCGCATGTACCACGCCAAGGACGCGGCCCGGGGCGTGGATGGCACGTTCATGTGGTTCGCCGCCGAAGTGGGCGAACTCGCCGAGGCGTTGCGGTCGGGCTCGGCCGAGGAGCGGCGGGGTGAGTTCGCCGACGTGCTGGCGTGGCTCGTGACGCTTGCCAATATCACGGGCATCGATTTGGAAGAAGCGGTCGCCGCCAAGTACGGTCGAGGTTGCCCGGGTTGCCAACAGTTCGAGTGCGTTTGTCCCATAGCCGGAAAGCCGTAGGCACTCTTCCCGGCACATTTAGCGGCGCGGAGTAAGCCGCCCGGCACATTTAGCGGAGCGGCGTAAGCCGCCCGGCACATTTAGCGGAGCGGCGTAAGCCGCCCGGTGGCGAGCGGATCCAGTTGACGACGCGTTCCATCCAACGTTGCCGAACTTGATCAGCCTTGCAGCAAATCGGCGATCGGCGTGCCGTAGTACAAGGCGTGGGGGCGGTTCGTGTCGTCGTGCCAAGCGGCGGTGGCGGGGATGCCGAGCGCGTGATAGATCGTCGCCGCCATGTTTTCGGGACGCTGCGGATTGGCGGCTGGGTAAGCGCCCAACCGATCCGACGCGCCGACCGCTTGGCCGCCCTGGACGCCGCCACCAGCGAAAAAGACGCTCTGCACGGCGCCCCAGTGATCGCGGCCCGCCTTTTCGTAGGCGTCGGCCAAGAGCGACAACTTAGGCGTGCGGCCGAACTCGCTGGCCATCACAATCAGCGTGCTGTCGAACAATCCGGACGAACGCAGATCGTCCATGAACGCTCCCAGGGCGCGGTCGGTGGGTGGCAACAGCTTGTCGCGCAAGCGGTGGAAAATCTCGCCGTGCGTATCCCAAGTTTCGTTATTGCCGAGATTGACTTGCACGAGGTTCACGCCCTGCTGCACCAGCCGGAAAGCCATCAACATCGACCAGCCAAACGAGTTCTTGCCGTAACGCTCTTGTGTCCGTTCGTCGGCCCGAGTGACATCCAAGGCATGGCGTATACCAGGGGCGGTAAGGAGCGAAACAGCCGACTGACGATGCTCGTCGTAGCGCTGCACCGTCGCCGATCGCTCGAGTTCGCGGCGTTGATCGTCGAGCGCTTTGAGCAAGTCGGTCCGACCCCACAGCCGATCGAAGTTCATGCCGGGACCGAGCGTGATGCTCGGGGCTTGGTAGACGCGATCATCGGGTTTTTGAGGCGGCTTTTTCGATTGGTTTGGAAAAGTGTATTCAGGGTAAGCGCCGCGCCAAAACGGATCGCCATACGGCGACGCTTCGTGGCGATCGGCTGGAATTCGCCACGCACGTCGGCCGGCGCGTCGGGCTTCGGATCGAAGCTCTCGTGCTGCGAGAGGCCGCCCGAGAGAAATATGTAGACGCAGGCGCGAGCGGACCCAGCACGCACGCCTTTCGGGTCGGCAGGCGTCCTGGGCGAGTTGAAAGAACCGGCGCGCTCAGCCGCTCGAAGCGCGGCGACATGGTTTATGCCCAGTCCAAGCATCCCGATCGCGCCCGCTTGGACGGCGGTCCGTCGGGAGAGCTTCGGATGGTTCCAACGACGCGGTGTCGAGTCGTTCATGGAGGCGTCCTTCTTGCGATAGGTGGTGCTACAGCAATTCGCGGATCGGCCGACCGCGATCGAGTAGCGGCATCGGGCGGTTCAAGCGATCGTGGAAGACAACGGACTGGGCATCGATGCCCAAGTGGTGATAGACCG
>JBIKVL010000931.1:0-2644 GCA_044356875.1 Pirellulaceae bacterium
ACGTCGGCGCGGGCGTGGACGGCGTCGGCGCGTTCGCCGTTGGCGCCTTCGCGGCCGGCACCTTCGCGGCCGGCACATTCCCAGCGGGCACATTTCCCGCTCCATCACCGCCCGCCGGGGCGAGGTGTTCGAGCACCAGGGAGGCGCTGAGCGCCATGTGGTCGGGATGTTTTTCCGCTTCGGCCGTCAGGCCGCGAAACCACGAAAGCACGGGCGATTGGTAGCTCGCGGGCATGGTCGACATCGATGGATCGCCCTTCCAGGCTGTCGACCGCCAGACTTCGGATCCCGTTGCCAACGGCATGGGTTGGTAGTCGCCGCCCACGGGACAAACCAGCTCGGCGTCGAGCAACCGTTCCGCGACCTCCCGCGCTTCGTCGATCGGAACGCCCAGTTGCAGGTGCAGCATATTCAGCAACTTGGAATTGCCGATCGACGCCTGACGGGCCCGTTCATAGCTAATGCGATTGATCCAATCGGGCAGCCTGGTGCGAGTTGGATCGGCCACGTCGAGCCGTAGCTGCGCCTCGGTTCGCGCCTCGACGACTTTCAATTGTTCCGGGAGCGGGGCGAGCAGTTGCGGGTCGAGCGCGATGACGGAAAAATCGTCCCATTGCCGTCGGAAAATGCCCAGCGGCAACCGCGAATACCCCGCGGCGTCGACCGGTTGGCGACCGCCGCCCATGAACGGCAACTGGTCCAGATAGCCGGCGGTCGGCCACGAGCCGAGATAGCCGGGCGTCGACCGCAACAGTCGCAACGCGGGAGTGCCGCGAAACGCCGACAACAAGCCTCCCACATCCACGTCCGACGGCGCGACGTCGGCGATACCCACGAACAGATGGTGCGGCGGAGCGTTGCGTTTGTCGTCCTCGCGGAGATGGGCCTGAAGGAAGATCGGCGTCTCGGGCCCCGGTTCGAGAGCGATCCGCGAGAGCGGCCCGATCTTCGCCAGCCATTGGCCGTACTTCGACTGTTCATTCAACGACAGCCGGGCTTCGAGCGTGATCGGTTCGCGGCCGTCCTTCAACGGACCGCGTCGCACGGCGACCGTCAGCGGATCGAGCGGCCGCCAATCGGCCGAGTGAAACTCGGACTGCTGGCGGTACCACGCCAGTTCACGCGGCGTCGCGCTGGCGATCGCCATGTCGGGAATGGGGAGGAACGAACCTGGCGCGCCGCGGACATCGTCGACCCACCGACCATCGCGGAGCGTCCAGCCGCCACTACCCCGCCGATCGCCGTTGCCCCGCTGATCGCCGATGCCCGGCGGCAAGTAGCCGGCAGCCACCAAGTCCGCCACCGGCGTGTCCGGACGCTGGGGATCGCGGGCGCTGGCGAGGTTCTCGGACGCCGCCGCCCAACGGGCCAATTCCAGCAATTGACGCGTGGCCAGCGATCGCAGGCGGCGCTGCAATTCGATTTGATACTCGGGGGAAAGCAGGCCCTGAAAGAACGCGGGCGTGAAATGCGCAAAGACCGCGTGGTTCAGTTCCACTGGAAACAGCGACCGCGCCAGTTGGAACGTGTCGCTGGCGGCCAATGTGTCGCCCGACTGGGGCAACGCGATGAACCGCTCGGCCATCGACCGGCTATTGGTCACCAGCAAATAGTCGCCGTCTTGGACGAAGAACGAACGACGGCGGTTGTCGGGCGTCGATAGGAACGGCACGTCGCGGCCCGCGATCCGCTCGACCGTCTGCACGCAGCCCTCGGCCCGTTCCCGCTCGACCACTTCCTTCCGATGCGTCGCCACATTCGACGCGAACAACGCGGTTCGCATTTGGAACAGCACGCCGACGGCCGCGCCGTCGTTCAAGAACAGGTCGCGTCCCACCAACGCGCAGTCGGCGACCATCGCGTCGCCAACCACCTCCTCGATCGCGTTGCGGGGCGAAGGCAGCGCGAGCTGCGTTTCCAGCCGGCGGCTGCCGCTGTTCCTCAGCCCACGCAACATCACCATCCGGCTCAGATCGCCGCCGTGCTCGTTGGCCAATTTGTTCAGCCAGTTCTGGTTCGCCAACCGGCCAAATCGCAGATAGAACCAATCGGCCGGCACCCGTTTCGCCAGCGGTTCCACCGCCACTTGACCGGCCGCATTGCCGGCTGCGTTGCCAGCCGCATTGCCGGCTGTGTTTACCGCGGGTTTCGCGGGCGGATTGCGGGGCGGATCGGTCGCGGGCGGGCGGGAAAATTCAGGGGGCGGCGGCAACGGCTGCGAGGCTGCGTCCGCGTCTTGAAACTCGCCGCGCATCGCCGCGCGAATCGTCTCCGTCCGCAGGCTTTCCAGTCCGAGCAGCAACGCCAAGCTGCCACCGGACTCGGTGGTCGGTCCCGCTTGCGGCCGGATCGCGTTCAGGTTCCGCTCCATCACCGACGACAAGGCGGCGGCGGCCAGCCCTTGGCCACGCGGGGAAGAGGATTCGTCGAGCGAAAAGCCCATCCGGCGTCCGAGCATCGAATACAGGTAGATCGGCACCACCGGATTGAAGTCGCCCTCGTCGATTTGCGCCTGCGCCGATTCGCGATACGCCGTCCACCATTGCTCGCGGACTTGCTCGGCGACCCGCGGCGGGACTTGCTTGGGATTCAACACAAAGTTCCGCGGCCGCGGCGCGTGAACGGTAATGTCCAGCGGTTCGAC
>JBIKVL010000073.1:0-9640 GCA_044356875.1 Pirellulaceae bacterium
CCGGCGAGGAGGGCGAGTCGTTGTTCGGCTGTTTGGGGTGACTCGACGCTGACCGTCGCGGCGCGGGTTGGCAGACCGTCGGGCCAGATGAAGCGAATGAGCCGTTCGCGCCGCTGTTCGGCTTCGGCGCGGGTGGCGAAGCGGACGAGTCGATCGGGTCGGAAGTCCTTGAGCGCGGCAGGCGGTTCGGCGACTGCGGGAAATGTAGCGAAGAGGTTGGTAGCGATGGCGAGTAGCGTGGTGGCGAGCAGCGTTACGGCGAGCAGCGCTAGGGCGAGCAGCGGGTGGGCGAGCAGCGAGTGGGCGAGCGGTTTGTCAGCCAGGCGTGCGACCCACTTTCGGCGGCAAGAAGTGGGCGTGTCGGGCGACTCCGAGACAGGGGAGGACGAGCGGCCAGTGAACCAAAACGAGCGACAAGCCGTATATTATCGCTATGGATTGCGGTCACTCGCGGAGTCACCGGTTTGAATCGGTTGAAGGTTCGCGGAGCCGGGATTCTAGCGAATCTGAAAGGGTCGGGAAAAATCCTGCGGATTCCGCGATGAAAACGCGAATTCCTATTAGGCTGGCAGGGAAGGCGATGCCGAAATTGAGGCAGGGTCGGCACGGTACTCAGGAGAGCAAGGTGATGAGTCGCAAGCGGTCGCAACGGCGGAATGGGGCGGAACGAGGGACTGGCGGTCGGATGTCCTGGCTGCGCTGGCTGTGGGGCGACAGCGATGCGACCTCGGGGTCGGGACTAGCGAGCGGTGCGCGGGCCAGCGGCGCCGCGTCGCGGGCTCGTGCGCGTCGGTCTCGGAATACGCTCCGGCAGTCGCTCCGGCAGTCGCTGCGGCCGGCCTTGAGGATCGAGTCGTTGGAGGATCGGTTGGCGTTCGCGGTCGACCATGAGATCACCGACCATATTCATCCGTTCCTGACCATCATTGTGGACGGCCAGCAGGTTGAGATTCCGTCGGACATTGGATTGAAGACGGGCGAATCGTTCAGCCCGCACACCCACGACAAGACGGGCAAGCTGCACATCGGCGAAGGCCTGAATGCCGGTATCAACAAGGAAGTCCGCTACGTCACCTTGAAGGACTTTTTTGATGTGTGGCGGACGGTCGGCGTCAATGGCGCGACGAACCCGGACGCCAACTTCAGCAGCACGCAACTAATGGGGCGGACGGCGGACGCGAACAACAAGGTGTTCATGACGGTCAACGGCGTCGCGAACACCGAATTCGAGTCCTTTATCCCCGAGGACAACGACCAGATCGTCTTGAGCTACGGACCGGCGGCGGGCGCGCCGACGATCGCGCCGATCGCCGACACGACGGTGCTCGGCGGGTCGCCGCTACTCGTGCCGCTCGACGGCTACGATCCGACCGGAGGCCCGATCACATTCACGGTGACGAGCAGCAACCCGACGTTGACGCCGACGGTGATCGCGAACACGCCATCCTGGCGGGTGGATGTCGACACGTACGGCCAGATGGTTTTCCAGTTGTTGCCGGGGCAGGCGCAGCGGCCGGTGGATCGCGTTGTGACGTTGACGAACCAGAATTTTTACAACGGCCTGACATTCCACCGCGTGATCAACAACTTCGTGATCCAAGGTGGCGATCCGGCCGGCAATGGAACGGGCGGTTCCGATCTGGGCGATTTCGACGACCAGTTCAACGTCGACCTGCAACACAACCGCACGGGCTTGCTGTCGTACGCGAAGTCGTCGGACGACACGAACGATTCCCAGTTCTTCATCACGGAAGGGCCGCAACGCCATCTGGATTTCAACCACTCGATCTATGGCGTGTTGGTCGAGGGCGAGACGGTTCGGGAAGCGATCAGCAACGTGGCGACGAACGCCAGCAACCTGCCGTTGCAGAGTGTCGTGATTGATCGGGCGACGACCTACACGGACAACCAAAACGCCGTCTTGCTATTGAAGGCTCCGGAAGGCGCTTCGGGGACAGCGGACGTCACCGTGACCGCTCGGGACTCCAGCAACAACACGACGACGCGAACCTTCCGAGTGACGATCACGCCGGACACGGTGAACGGCGGTCCGTTCCTCAACGATGTGCCCACGATCCGCACAAGTTCTGGAACCCCGGCGACGTTCACGCTCAGTTCGCAAGACGTCGAAGGCAACGCGGTGGTGTACACAGCGGCCAAGGGAGACAGTCTCGCGTCGACGGTTTCGGTGAACGCGGCGACGGGCCAAGTGACGGCGACGCCGCCTGCGGGATATGTTGGGAACATGTTGGTCCGCGTCGGCGTGCAGGCCGCGACCGGCCAGCCCAACGACACGGGCGACAAGACCGATTCGCAACTGGTTTCGATCGCCGTCGCGCCCGCCGCGCCGACGGGGTTGGACCTGCCAACGGTGTCCGACTTGGGTTCGAGCAGCACGGACAACATCACCAGCGCGACGTCGATGTCGATTCAGGTCAGCGGCGTGACCAACGGCGCCACGGTCGCGCTGTTCAACGGCGCCACGAAGCTGGGCGAGGCGACTGCTTCAGGCACAACGGTCTCGATTCCGTTGAGCAACGTCGCGGCGGGCACGTATTCGTTCACGGCGAAGCAGACGGTGAGCGGCTCGACGAGCGACGCTTCACCGGCGTTGCAAGTGGTCATCGACACCACGGCCCCGACGATCAGTTCCTTCGCGGTGGTGACGGGACGGGTTGGGCAGGCGTACAGCTACAATGTCGCGAGCGCTGAAGAGGGCACGACCGGATTCCGCTACGAATTGGTGACTCCACCCACCGGTATGGCGATCGATCCCGCGACCGGGGTGATCGCCTGGACGCCGTTAGCCACCCAGGGCGGCACGATCTCGTTCGGCGTGCGGGCGTTCGATGCGGCGGGCAATTCGGGATTGCAGAATGTGACAGTCGCCGTTTCCGAAGCGGCGATCGTCTCGTTGCGGTTGGCCGTCACCGATGCGAACGGCAACCCGCTGAACTCGGTGCGCATCGGCGACACGTTCCAGCTCCGCGGCTTCGCGTCGGACGTTCGTCCGGAAGCCCAGGGCGTTTACGCGGTCTATCAGGACATTGAATACGACGGTTCCCGGGCGAGCGTCTTGGGTCCGATCAACTACATTGCGCCGTACACGGTCGCCAAGTCGGGCGCCACGACGACGTCGGGGCTGATTGATGAACTGGGTGCCGCGTCCGCCCAGTTGTCGGGCGGTTCAGACGAAGTGGCGTTGTTTAGCTTGCCGATGAAGGCCGAGCTAAACGGAACGCTGACGTTTTCGTCCAACCCGGCCGATTCCGGAACGGCGACCGATATTCTCGTGTTCGGACTCAACACGCCGGTGCCGCCGGGCCAGATCGACTTCGGCACGACATCGATCAACGTGCTGTCATCGATCGCCGTGCAGAACGACACGTTCAATGTGAATGAGGACAGCGCGGCCACCACGCTCAACGTCCTGTCCAACGACTCGTTGCCCACCGGTTCTACCCAGACGTTGACCATCGCCAGCGTGGGCACGCCCAGCCAAGCGGGCAACGTGACCATCGCCGCCGATGGCCGCAGCCTCAGCTACACGCCAGCGCCTAACTTCTTCGGCGATGATGTGTTCACTTACGAGGTGACAGCGGGCACGGAATCGGAACGCGGCACCGTGACGGTGACTGTGCAACCGGTGAACGATCCGCCCACCGCCGTCACCGACAACGCGGTCGCCGCGCAGAACAGCACGAACAACATCATCGACGTGCTGGCGAACGACATCGTGTTGCCGGATCAGGGCGAATCGCTCCGCGTCACCGCCGTCGGCACGCCCACCAACGGCTCGGCGACGCTCGGCCCGAATGGCGGCTACGTGATCTACTCGCCACGGGGCGGTTTCGCTGGCGTCGATCTATTCACCTACACTTTGTCGGACGGCAATGGCGGCACGGACACGACGACGATCACCGTGAGCGTCAACGGCGCGAACGACGCGCCGATCGCGTCCGATGACGTTGAAACCGTCCAAGAAGATAGCGATGTGACCGAGATCGACGTGCTGGCGAACGATCTGCGCGGCTCCGCCGAAGGCCAACCGCTGTCGGTCACTCTTGTCGATCTCGGTGACAAGGGCGGCACGGTATCGGTCAACGCCCAAGGCACGCGCGTGCTCTACAAACCTGCCGCGAACTTCTTCGGAACGGAAACATTCACCTATACGGTCACCGACACGCTCAAGACGGCGAAGGCGACCGTCACCGTGACGGTGACCGGCACGAATGACGCACCCACCGCCGTCGACGACACGCTGTTCACCGGCCGCAATGTTACCGCCGCGTCGCTGGACGTCCTGGCGAACGACTTGATCACGCCCGATGCCGACGAAACGCTGGTCGTCTCCGCGATCACCCAGCCAACGAACGGCACGTTGACGATCGCCGCGGATGGCCGCTCGGTGCTCTACACGCCGAATACAGGCTACCTCGGCGCCGATACGTTCACCTACACCGTCCGCGACCCCGGCGGCTTGACCGATACCGCGACGGTCAATCTGACCGTACGCGACTACGCCCCAAGCTCGCTCAAGGGAATGTCGTTCGTCGACATCAATTCTGACGGCTTGATGCAACCCAACGAATCGCCGCTGGCGAACGTCAAGGTGGAACTGACCGGCACCGACATCAACAGCCAATCCGTCACTCGGACCACCACCACCGACTCGAACGGCCAATACCAGTTCATGGATTTGCCACCCGGCAACTACACCGTTCGCCAGTTCCAGCCGGCCACGTTGGTTGAAGGCGTTGCCCAAGTGGGAACCGCCGGCGGTACGGCGTCGCTCAATCAGTTCACGATCAATCTGCCGGAGAACATCCAAGCCACAGGCTACAACTTCTCCGACCGATTGGCGCCCAAACAGTTCACGCTCCATGATTTCCTCGCCAAACGCACCGTGTCCTACTTCACGGCGGCCGTGGACGCGACTGGCGCCGCGCTGTGGCACCTTCCCGGCCAGAACTGGGTCGGTTATTCGAAGATCATTCTTCGTAATGCCACCTCTCCCGCGAACTCGTTGGAAATCCGCGTGACGCCCTCGGGCGGGGCCGAACAGACCGCGACCGTTGCCATCAGTGACCCGCGCGTCCGAGTGCTCGACACGGCCGACGGCGCGACGACCTATCGCATCTTCGGCCATCCCAATTCCTTCAATTTCCAACCCGTCGCAATCCCGCCAGCCAACAACACGTCTGGCGGCAGCACGTCGGGCGGCAGCACGTCTGGCGGCAGCACATCCGGTGGCAGCACATCCGGCGGCAGCACAACCGATGGCGGCACGTCCGGCGGAAGCACGTCCGGCGGAAGCACGTCCGGCGGAAGCACGACCGATGGCGGCACATCCGGCGGCAGCACGTCCGGTGGCAGCACGTCCGGTGGCAGCACGTCCGGTGGCAGCACGTCCGGCGGCAGCACGACCGATGGCAGCACGTCCGGCGGCAGCACGTCCGGTGGCAGCACGTCCGATGGTGGCACGTCCGGTGGCAGCACGACCGACGGCAGCACGTCCGGTGGCAGCACGTCCGGTGGCAGCACGTCCGATGGTGGCACGTCCGGTGGTACTGGGTCTGGCGAAGGCGAAGCGCCTCGGACGCTCCCCGTTCGATCGACCCTCGTTTCCGCACCAATCGTCTCGTCCAACTCAGTGTCTCAGTCTGTGCAGCCGGCGGCTGCGACTTCCACCGCTGTGGCCTCCACGTCAACAGCACCGGCGACGCCGTCGGCACCCGTGCCATCCGCCACAACGGTGGCCACTACCCCGGCCAGGCTGACGCTTGCCGACTTCCTCGTGAAGAAATCGGCCGCCGCCTCGGCCCGATCCCAAGCCGCGACGGACATGGTGTTTTCGCAGTGGAGATAAGCGCGACAGCGGTTACCGCGTAAAACCGAACCGCCACGCAACGGGAGCGGCGGGCATGGCGGATGCCCAACCTTCCAAGGCTGGCCGCCGCGATTCTGCTGGCCGCCGCCGTCACCTATCTCGCGGTGCTGATGTCTTCCACGGACTACGCCGCCTATGAAGCGCGCATGCTGCGCTCGCAGGATGTTCCCGCGAACGCGGCCGCTGGCGACAGTGGCACTCCCCGAGTTAGCGAACGTCCCGCCAAAAATCGCTGGGAGCGGTAATCTCGCGGAGGCCGACGACGTTCGCATTCGACCGGGGAGGCACGCCCAGCACATTCACAGAGACGATCACGCCGAAGACGTTTTCGGCGTTGCCATAGTAGTTGCCGGCGGAGAACATGCGCGGCAAGTGCCAAAACAATCGGTAGCCGCACTCCAAGAGAAACGCCAACAGCGCGGACGATTTCTCTTGCCGGTCATTCTCGAAGTACAGCACTGGCTGGCACCGATCGAGCGTTCGTTTGGCGCCGCGGAACACCTCCAGCTCCATCCCTTCGACGTCCACCTTCAAGAGCGCGCAGCGTGGTAGTTCCAAGCTGTCGATCGTGGCGACCGGGACCCGTTCGCCGCGTTGATACTCGCCCAATCCCAAGCCGCCAAAGTTGGTCGTTTGACTTGGATCGAGCACCGGCACGACAATCTCGCCGGCCGCCGACCCGACTGCCTTCCAATGGCACTCGACGTTGTCCAAGCTGTTCAGCGCGATATTGGCGCACAGCGTTTGAAACACCGACCGCTGCGGCTCAAACGCGATGATCCGGCCGGATGAGCCAACCAGTCGCGCAAGCGGGACGGTCAACGACCCGATATTGGCGCCCACTTCGATCGCCACATCGCCCGGGTGAACGATTTGCCGGAACAGATCGTGTTCGCCCTCGGAGAATTCGCCGTAGTTTTCGAGCGACTTGCCGATGTACGCGTCATGCCGGTTGTAAAGCAACAGTCCATGGCGGGCCCGCACCACGCGGTTGTTTCCGACCGTCGCCAACCGCATCTCCGAGGGCGACTTTCGTCGGATCGTCGGAAAACGCTCGGCGGCCGTATCAGCAACCCGAGTGAACACGGGTCCCCAGTCCCCGACGGCCGTCTGTCGAAACAGTCGCGCGGTTGGGTACCACGGCGAATCGTCGCGGTCGAGCATCCAGCGCCAGTCGGGCACCTTGCCCAGCAACAGCCATAGCGGCACGCCCAAGGCGCCCGCCAAGTGCGCGGTCGAAGTGTCGGCGGAGATCACAAGATCAACGTTCTTCATGATCGCCGCCGTGTCGAGGAACGGCGCGTCGGCGTCGAGCTTTTCGCCGAAGTCGACCACTGGCCCCAAGCCATCGAGCAACGAGAGCTGCTTGGCTCCCGCCCCCTTCTGCAAGCTGATGAAGTGGATGTTTTGGAACCGCGCGAACGGGGCCAGCAGTTCGGGCAGCAAGAGGCTGCGGTAGCGGTCGGCGGCGAAGTCGGGACTGCCCGCCCAACCGATTCCAATCTTCACGCCCGGATAGGCGGACAAGGTTTCCCGCCACCGTGCGATCCGTTCGTCGTCCACCGATAGGTAAGGCCCGTCCCAGGGAAACTGCTCGGGCCGCACCTGCCCCAACGCCCCCGCGACGCTCATCAACGGCAGCCAGTAATCGGTGGTTGGTAGCGGTTCGCCGATCGCCGTCAGTTCGTCGATCCCCGCCACGCGTTTCAACAGCGGAATCGCCGGCCGCAGGACGCAGAGCGCGACCCGGCACGAATAACGCCGCTTGAGCACCGCGGCGTAACGGGCGAACTGCAACGAGTCGCCGATGCCCTGTTCGCCCACGAGCAGGATCGTTCGCCCGTCGAGCGGTTCGCCTTGCCACCGTGGCGCCGGGACGGCGGGCAAGAGTCGCTCGACCGCCTTCGTTCGCCACTCGTATTCAGGCCAACCTTCCGCGAAGTCCCCGCGCAACAATTGGATAACGCCGATGTTCTTGTGCGACTCGGCGTCGTTCGGAGCGATCCGCAAGGCCTGCCGATAGCTCTCCAACGCCTCGGGGATGAATCCCTCCCACAGCAACGCCGTGCCTTTGTTGCGGTAGGCGTTGAAATAGTCGGGCTTCAGCCGCGCGGCTTGGTCGAAGCAGGCGATCGACTCGCGAACGCGACGCAGCATCCGCAGCGAATTGCCCATGTTGTTCAACGCGATCGGAAAGTTCGGCTGGAGCGCCAACGCGCGCCGGTAAGACTCGACAGCGTCCGTGAACCGGTCGCGGTCATGCTGGACGATCCCCAAATAGCACCAGCCGTTGGCGTTGTTGGGATCGCGCCGCAACACATCCAGATAAATCTTCTCCGCGCCCGCGTGATCTCCCGCTTGATGGATCTTCCAGCCGCGCGTTAATTCGTCGGCGCTGCCCGTCATCGTCGCTCTCCGTCCCTCTCCCAGAAACCGCCCCAGCGTTCTCGCAAGTCGAACTTTCGACAACCTGGCCTTTTATAAGATGCGCATCCACGCCGCCTTCAAGTATTCGCCCTCGGGACAATGGGACGCGACGGGATGGTCGAGCGCCGCGCCGGTCCGCGCGAGGTATTGCAGCGTGCGCGCGGCGTGCTTCGGCTTGCCGTTCGGAGTGAACTGTCCCGGAAGCAACGGCCCCGCCTGCCGCGCCGCCGCCGACAACAGCCGCAGAAATTCCTCGGTCGACAGCAACCCCGCGCACGTGCAGCTCAACAGCACGCCGCCCGGTTTCACCAACTGCATCGCCAGCCGATTCAGGTCGAAATGCTTCTGCGTCCCTTCCTCCAATTCCTGCCGGCACGTGATCAACTTCGGCGGATCCAATACCACGACGTCGTACTGGCGATTCAGCCGCAGCATGTCCCGCATGTAAGCGAACGCGTCGGCCTGAACGAACTGGACCCGCACTTGGTTGAGGTTCGCGTTCTCCTTCGCCAGCTGCAACGGTTGCTCATCCAAGTCGACCGCCGTCACCTCGGCCGCCTTCCCCAGCCGTTTGGCTTGCACGGCGAATCCGCCGGAATAACAGCACAGGTCGAGCACCGACCGGCCTTCGCAAAAGCCGGCCAACATCCGCCGATTGTCGCGTTGGTCGCAAAAGAAGCCCGTCTTATGGCCGCCTACGAAACGCACTCGGAACCGCGTGCCGTGCTCGTGGATCAACGTCCGTTCGGGAAAGCCCGGCGAACTCTTCGGTTCCGCGAGAAACCCTTCTTGCGCCAGCGTCTGCGGCGCCGGTCGAATCGTCCAATGTGTCAAGCCGATCCGCTGCGCCATCCGAATGGTGATTTCCTCGGCCCGTTGCCACATGGCGAGCGAGAAGACTTCGGTGGAGAGCGTATCGCCGATCCGGTCCATCACGATCCCCGACAGTCCGTCGGCTTCGGCGTGAACCAATCGATAGGCATCCGTCACTTGGTCCAACCGCAGGATCTCGCGGCGCAGCGCCACCGCCTCGGTCAATCGCTGCTCCCAAAACTGTTCGCCCGGCGGATCGCCATCCCACTGCAACATCCGCACGACGATTTCCGACTTGGGGTTGAAGATTCCATACCCCAAACGCAGTCCGTCGGAATGGTAGACGACCACAAGATCGCCGGGCCGCGGAGTGCCAACCAACCCCATCACCCGCTTGCGATAAATATACGGGTGGCTCGTCGGCGACTGGATATGAACCTCGGGAAGTTCGCTCGGCGCTTCCAGGCCCCGTCGCAAGGCGGCTCCCGGCCCGACGCCCGCGCCCGCCAT
>JBIKVL010000932.1:0-2639 GCA_044356875.1 Pirellulaceae bacterium
ACTCAAGATGCTCGAATGCCCCTCGTCGCCAGTCGCTGGCGAAAACGTCACCAGCGGTGCGGGAACGGCAGGCGATTTCTACTCCCGTAACAACGCCAAACGCACCAATTACCTGTTCGCCACAGGTGGATTCACCGACTACAGCGATCGCTATAGCGTCTATGGTGGCGATGTCCGCCAAGGCGCGTTCGGAAACGATGGGGGCGCCACTTTCGCCGCCATCAGCGACGGAACCAGCAATAGTATCGCGGTTGGCGAGGCGACCGGCGGCGCTGGGATCAAGGGCAAGACCTCGAGCGCTTACGGCCCCTGGGGGCTTACCGGCACGCATACTTGCTGCCATGGCTACACACCCGGCAACTCGTCAACGGTCATTAGCCCCAGCACCAACAGTCTGCCCTTTGGCAATGACTGGAACATCAACCGCCCCTATCAGAACGACGCTCTGCGCCGCACATATGCCTGGGTTTTCAATAGCATGCACCCCGGTACCGCGTCTTTCGTGCTCTGCGACGGCTCCACACGAGGTATTTCGCAGACCATCAATTATGATGTGCTCTGCCAGCTCACCTACATCCACGACGGCAATCCCGTGGGCAACTACTAAAACCCATGCACAGGCAAACGGTACTCGGCATTCCCGAATTCCCGTTGCCCTGAAACCTCGAAGCCCGTTATCCCGAAGCCCAGACGTTCGGCAGGTTGATTGCGAGCCTGTCCGAGCGTTTCTGGCGGGGTCGCTATGTTGAATCTTCAGACTAAGCCGAATGAATAGGAGTGGATCGATTTATGCTACGCAGGAAGGGATGGTTTGCCACCGCGCTCGTCGCGCTCATGTTCGCCGGATGTGGAGGCGACGAATTCAGCGTCAAGACGGTTTCCGTGTCTGGCAAGGTGACGATCGGCGGCCAACCCGCGAAGGGCGTCAACGTGCATTTTCTGCATGAAAAGGCCACCGGCTTCGGTAAGACCGATGACAGTGGCAATTTCAAACTGATCCAAGGGGCGGTTCCAGGCGAAAACCGGGTCTACTTCACCATGGCCAGTGGCGACACGAAGTTCGACAATCCGGAAGGCGGCATGGACGCCGGCCAGCTCCAAGCGATGGCCCAAGCCGCCCCGCCCGGATCGGCCGCCGCAAAGAAACTGGGCATTGTCATTCCGCCCGAATTCAGCGACCCTGGCAAAACCCAACTCAAGTTCGTCGTCCCCGGATCCGGCTCGGATAGCGCGAACTTCGAGTTGCCCAAGTTTTGACCAGCAAGCTGGACGAGGAGCAACCTGGACGAAGAGCAACCTGGACGAAGAGGACCGGCGATACGTACGGTCCCCTGTTTGAAACTGTCTAGGGCGGCGACTTCCGGTGCCGCTTGCGCTTCGCATCGCCAATTGGCCCACGACAACCGGTGCTTGGCACCGGTTGTTTTCCGGCCCCGATTGCTTTGTCACCGTCAACGGGTCGGGAAGCCGTCCGGCGGAGCATGGAGCCGCTGCCAGGAGATTCCAAGTTCCTCGAGTCGCGAGTGGATCTGGAGGCACGCCATTCTTCCAGAGCCAACAGCGCCTGAGCGTACGAAAGCCGCGAACCCGAATGATTCGACTCGAGCACACGCACTGACAGTTCATCCACGCAGTACTCGCGTTCAACGCGAATCCGCGATGAAATCCACCACGCTGCCGGATGATGGTAAAACAGTATCTCGACGCACGCTTGCAGATAGTTCACCAGCGCATCAAGGCGGCGAACATGCGATAACTCATGGGCAATAATCGCGTCGACAACCTGCGGCGCTTGTCGCCCTTGCTAGAACTCGGCAAGTCAGACACCAGGATGCCACAAGCCTTAGCGCTGCCAGCACTGCTCCGGCATAAGGAAAGCTAGACACAATCAACCGTCGGTTTTTCGGGCCTTCGCTGCGGCGTCGCGTTCCATCTTTTCCAGCAGTCCGCGAATCTCCGCGAGTTCCTCCGGCGAGGACTTGCCGCGGACAACGCGTGGAGCACTAATTGGGCTGCGTCCCCGCCGAAGGCCCGCTCCACAAGATCGTCGACCAATTGTTTTTGCGTATGCGGCCGCGGAATCGCGGACCGATACAGATGGGCGCGACCGCTCACGTCGCGGTCCACAAGCCCCTTCTCAGTCATGATTTGCAACAGCTTCAAGACCGTCGTGTACGCGACCGAGCGGCCTATTTTTCCAAACGCCTCATGCACATCGCGAACCGCACAAGGTTCGTGTTCCCACAGAACCCGTAAAATCTCCAACTCTGCATCGGTAGGTAAGGCAGGTGACATCATACCCGTTCTGTGACCATGATCGCCGGCACGACCCGTCATTCGGGGACTTCGGGCAGCTCAGGAACGCCCGGCCGGTCCGGTTGGTCGGGCCGAATTGGCGGACTCGGCGGGACGGGAAGCGTGGTGACTGGTGGAGTTTCCAGTCGTTCCCAGGGCACGCCGAGTTCAGCGAGTCGCGCTCGGACTTGCTGCAAATCCAATGGTCGGTCGACGCTGATCGCGCCCCAAATCTCGCCCCGAATCGTTGCGATGACCTGTTCCGCAATTCCTGCGGCCTGCATCCGCGCAACAATCGAGTCCGCGATCGGCGGCGTCACCATGATCGTCGGCATCACCGGTTG
>JBIKVL010000933.1:0-2638 GCA_044356875.1 Pirellulaceae bacterium
CTGCGCGTAGCTGCAGATCTTCGACGCGTACAGCGCTTGCCGCACCGCCTCGATAAACGCCTGTCGGTCGCCCACGCCGGTCGTGGCGGGCGGCGGCCCGTGCAACGTTTGGCTCGCCCGCACCCGCGCGTCCTTCACCGCCGAGAGGCAACGGGCGTAGACGGCCGACGTGACCAAGGTGCTCGGCACACCCAAGTCCAACGCCAATTGGCTCATCCATTTCCCCGTGCCTTTGGCGCCGGCCGCATCGAGCACCTTATCGACCAGCTCGCCCGAATCGAGGTCGTCCGCGACGCTGAAGATGTCCCGGGAAATCTCGATCAGGTAGCTCTGCAGTTCCCCGCGGTTCCAATCGTCGAAGACGTCGTAGAGCTCGGCATTGGTCAGGCCGAGCGCTTCCTTGAGCATCAAATAGGCTTCGCAGATGAGCTGCATGTCGCCGTACTCGATGCCGTTGTGGACCATTTTCACGTAGTGGCCGGCGCCGCGGGGACCGACCCATTCACAGCACGGGATGTCGCCCTTCGGCCCCACCTTGGCGGCGATCGCCTGAAAGATCGGCTTGATGAACGGCCACGCCGCCGCGCTGCCGCCCGGCATCATGCTCGGCCCCTTGAGCGCCCCCTCTTCGCCACCGGACACCCCCGAGCCGACATAGAGGAAACCTTGCGCCTCCAACGCCTTCGTCCGCCGCTCGGTGTTCGTGTAGTGCTCGTTGCCGCCATCAATGATGATGTCGCCCGGTTCGAGCAGCGGGGTGAGTTGCCCGATCAGCTCGTCGACGGCGACCCCCGCCTTCACAAGCATCATGACTTTGCGGGGCCGTTTGAGCGATTTCACCAAGTCGGCCACGCTGTGGCAGCCGACAAACTTCTTGCCCGCCGCGCGGCCTTGAATGAACGCTTCGACCTTGTCGACGCTGCGATTGAACACGGCCACGCGATACCCGCGGCTCTCCACGTTCAACGCCAGATTCTCGCCCATCACCGCCAAGCCGATCAGTCCGAAATCGCAATCCGCGCTCATGAATTCGTCCGCAAGAAAAAAAGGGAGATCGCCGCCACCGGGACGGCTCGACCGCGGATTCACCCCGACCCGCGCAATCCATAAATCCGACGGATTCCGCACCGCAGCCGAGCCACCCGCGAAGCGTCGGATTCTAAACCGACGGTTCTCTGACGGCAATGAGAACCGCTCGAGCCCCGACCGAGCCCTTGGCGGTTACATCGCGCGCCGAAAAACGGGTAAGGTCAGGAATCCGTGGCGATCGCCCCGACCGCTAGGCCCGTGTGAGCGGCCCCAGCGGACTGTGATCGGGGATCACGAGCCTAGACAGCCATCAGCGACCGTCGATGTATGGGCGGTGGGAAAACAACGTCCGAGGGGTGAATGAGCCAGGATTTGACGCATTTCGACGAGCACGGCGCCAGTCGAATGGTCGACGTGGCTGAGAAGGCGGTCACCCACCGAGTCGCCCGGGCGGAAGGGTTGGTGCGGATGTTGCCGACGACGCTCGAGCGTTTGCGGAACCGCGGGTTCGCGAAAGGCGACGTCCTGGAAGTCGCTCGGCTGGCCGGAATTATGGGCGCGAAACGCACCGCCGACCTCATCCCGCTCTGCCACCCCTTGCCGCTCGACAGCGTCACGATCGGTTTCGATTTTCCCGACGAACAGACACTGCGGATTGAAGCTCGAGTGGCCGTAACGGCGAAGACGGGCGTGGAAATGGAGGCGCTGACCGCCGTCAGCGTTGCCGCATTGACCGTCTATGACATGTGCAAAGCCGTCGATCGCGGACTGCGGTTGGACGCAATTCAACTGGTCGAAAAAACGGGCGGTCGCAGTGGCCGCTGGACACGCGATGCGACCGATTCGTCCGTCGCGTTGACATAAGGAACCGACGCAATGACTCCCTCCGTAGCGACGGCCGCGAAAAGCGGCATGACGGTCTCCAATTCGACAGTCGCGGGCCGCGTGGGCTCCAGCGGAACGTCATCGGCGGCGGCGGCCGCGGTGACCGAGCCCGCCGAGACGCTGCGGGAAACGCTGTTCGGGGCGATTGGAGCCGACCTGCAACGCGTGGAATCGCGGCTGCGGGAGGAACTGCGGAGCGATCACCCGTACGTGGACGAGCTGGTGCGGTACGGCTGTCTGCTCGGCGGCAAGCGGCTGCGGCCCGCACTCCTGTTGCTAGCTGCGAAGGCCTGCGGTGGCGTTCGCGACGAGCATCTCACATTGGCAACGGTCGTCGAGATGATTCACACGGCGACCTTGGTCCACGACGACGTGATCGACGAATCGGGGATGCGCCGCCACTTGGCCACGGTGAACGCCCGTTGGGACAACGAAGCGAGCGTCCTTTTGGGCGACTTCTTGTTCACGCATGCGTTCTATCTGGCGAGCACGCTGCCCACGACGCACGCTTGCCGACTGATTGGCCACGCGACGAACATCGTGTGCGAAGGCGAGCTGCGGCAGAAAGGCCTGCGGGGACGGTTCGACCTAGACCCGTCCGAGTACTTCGCGGTGGTGGAAGCGAAGACGGCGGAACTGTGTTCGGTCAGCTGCGAGTTGGGAGCGTTTTACGCCGGAGCCTCGCCCGAGGTGGCCGAAGCCTTGTCGCTGTACGGCCGCGACT
>JBIKVL010000934.1:0-2634 GCA_044356875.1 Pirellulaceae bacterium
AGGATTGGCAGGTTGTTATTGTCGTGCGACGACGAATTGCCAAGGTTGCTGGCGTAGAGCACCGCGGTTCGGTCCAGCAGTGTGCCATCCCGCTCCTCGACCCCGCGCAGCGATTCCAGGAATTCCGCGAACACCTTCATTTCCGCTTCTTCGATCATCGCCAACTGGTCGAGTTTCGCAGGATCTTGGCCGTGGTGCGAAGCGTCATGATGGCCCAAGCTGACACCCATGATCTCCGGCCGCTCCTGTGTGCCCAGCCACAACGAGATCGCGCGAGTGCTGTCGGTTTGCAAGGCCAGCCGCACCAGGTTGTACCATTGCCGCGAACGCTCGATGAGCTGCGCGCCGCCGAAGTCGTTGGTCGGTGGCGGATAATCGACCTTTGGTTTCGGCGTGGTCTGCCATTGTTCGTCCTGCTTCAAGGACTGCTCGGCTTCGCGAACCGACGCGAGAAACGATTCCAACCGTTGGCGATCGGCGCGTCCCACCTTGCGGCTCAGCGATTCGATCTGGCCGCCCACGTCGTCCAGGATGCTCTGGCCGTTCCGCACCCGCCGCAGTTCCCGCGCTTCATCCTCGGGTGAACCCGCGAGGAACAATCGCTTGAACACCTGCGTCGCGCGGCTCTCTGCCGGCAGCCGCACGCCCCGCGGGTTCCAGGCCGCGTTGCCGCCTCCGAGGATCAACGATGGAAATCGGGTGCGGTTGCCGACGCGTCGCGCGACTTCCTGATCGAGCGAGACGCCGTTCTTGATATCCCGCTCCCGAATGAACTCGGGGGATACGCCGGTGAACAACGCCACCTCGGCGAAATGCCCGGCCGCGTAACGGTGTGACATCCCGGAGAAGACCGTGAACTGTCCGCGGAGCGTCTCGAACAGCTTGAGATAGCGGCTCGACTCGTATTCGCGGCCCGCCTTCGTTGGAAAGAAGTTCGGTCCGTACATGCCGAGCGGTTGGCCCACGAGAACAAGCCTCGGCGGCGCCCCATCCGCCGCTTCGCCAGCGGCTGACCCGCTCGCGGCGGCGTTGCCGGCGGGTGTCTCGTCGGCGGCGGCGGTTCGCGCTCGCCCAATGTCCATGGAATCCAAGAGCGGCAAGCCGATCGCGATACCGGCCGCGCGGAGCATGGTGCGGCGGTCGAGTTTGGTTACGGGCATGGCGAATCCCCTTCCACCTTCGGGCGTCTATTTTTCTAAGAACAAGCGGCTTTGCGTAATTTCATGAATCAGGCTGCGAAATCCATACTGCTTGTCGCGAACCCGCGCGACAATCCGCTCGACCTCGTCGCGGTCAGCGAACTGAATGTCGGCGCCCGTCGCGTAGACGATCAGTTTGCGGGCCAGGCTGCGGGCGATTTGATCCTTGTCTTCAAGCAGCAGACGTTTGTAGCTGTCGATGCCGTCGAACGGTTTGCCATCGTGCGTAACGCCGCCCAGCTCCACATCGGGACCGCGGTAGACAGGGCGTCCCGAGCCATACGGCAACGCGACTTGGCCAGCCGGCGTCCGCGCCGTCACCCGGTAGAACTCGCGGTAGTTCCCGATCGGATCGAAGGTCTCCAATGCGAAACCGGGCGGATCGATTTGCCGATGGCAAGTGGCGCAGGCGGGCGTGTCACGGTGGCGGGCGAGCTGCTGGCGAATGGTCGTCGCGCCGCGAATGTCCGGCTCGATCGCCGGCACGTCGGGCGGCGGTGGCGCGGGCGGCTGGCCGAGAATCCGATCGAGCACCCAGGCGCCGCGAAGCACGGGGGAAGTCCGAGTGCCATCGGCCGTGACCTTCAAGACGCTCGCCTGCGTCATCACGCCGCCGCGATGCGAGCCCGGCGGCAGCGTCGTTCGCCGCAGTTCACTGCCCTGCAATCCCGGGACGCCGTACAAAGTTCCCAGGCGTTCGTTCAGCATCGACCAGTCCGAGTCGACGAATTCGAGCAAGCTGTCGTCGCGGCGCAGCACTTCGGCGACGAACAGTTCGGTCTCGCGCGGCATTGACCAGAGCAGTAGCGGATCGAAGTCGGCGTACAGCACGGGGTCGGGAATCGTGAAGTCGATCTTGCGAAGATCGAGCCATTGACCGGTGAAGTCGCGCACGAACCGCTCGGACCGAGGCGACGCAAGCAGGCGTTCGACCTGGGCGCGAAGCGTCTCCGGACGGCTCAAGCGTCCCGTGGCGGCAGCCGCGATCAGCTCGTCGTCGGGCATGTTCGACCAGAGGAAATACGAGAGCCGCGAGGCCAACGCGAAATCGTCCAATCGCGGGGGCTCCTCCGAGCCGAGAAGGAACAGGAAATCGGGCGACGACAGCGCGAGTTGGTAAGCGCATTGCATGGCGTCGTAGAACGACTGGCCCTCTTCCAGCTTGCGCCAAGCGATGTTGACGAAACGTTGACGTTCAGCTTCCGCCACCGGCCGGCGAAAGGCGCGGGGTAGGAAGGCGGCGAGCAGCCGAGCGGCGTCTTCACGCGGACTGGCCGATGAAGGTTCAAGCGGATCGGCTTCCCATTGCTGCACGGTTCGGCGATCGGAGATTGTCGGCACGCGGGCCCGATTCGCCTCGGCTTTGACCACCGACCGCGCCTTCAAGGGAACGCCGTCGAACAGCCGGGCGTAGCGTGGCGGCGGGAAGGGGTCG
>JBIKVL010000935.1:0-2633 GCA_044356875.1 Pirellulaceae bacterium
CGCAAGCGGCCGGTTCTAGGCGGAAGTGGCCGGAACCGAACGAAAACCGGCAGCTGGCGCTGAGCCGGCTAATGAACCGGCAGCTGGCGCTGAGCCGGCTAATGAACCGACTGCCATGCTCATCGCGACAACACGGCGCGCCCTACTTCGCTGTCGTCTGAAAGGTCCGATCGTGGCCGTTGGCCGGGATCGAAACCGTGTAGCTGGCGCCGTCGGGCGCGACCGACAGCTTGATATAATTCCCGCGGCATTCGCGCTCCAAATTCGCGATCTGCGCGTCCGGCACATTGTTCGTTGCGCCATCCGGACGCAAGTTCTTATGTACCTGATAGACCGCCTCCAGCGACGCGGTTCGCTTCAGGTTATCGAACACCTCGGGCGCGCAGCCCTTCGTTGTGCCGTTGTTCATGATCGCGACCCGCGGTTGGACGGAACGCAGCACCGCCGGGTTGTTGCTCGCGTCCAGTCCGTGGTGCGTGACTTGGTAGACGTCGACCGCGCCAATCAAGTTCTTAGGGCAGACCAACCGCGCTTCCTGGTTCCAAGTCAGGTCGCCGGCGTCGAGGAACCGCCAGGCCCCAAACGAAACCACCAAGACAACGCTGTTCGCATTGTCCGAGCCGTCCCGATCCTTGACGCGCAAATCGGCGCACACCGAACTGTTCTCCGAGAGGCTGGCGATGGCCGGAATGAACTGTTGCCGAGTGCCAACGCAGTGGATTCGCAGCGGCGTCGCCGCGGAGCCCGCCTCCTGCTTGACGGGCAGCGTGTCCCCCGGATTCAACACCACCCGCCGCTCGCAGGGGAACTTCCAATAACTGGGATCAGGCCGGTCCGGCATTCCGGCAAACTCGCCATTGTCGTACACCGACTTGATCGGAACCAAGGCGCTCAATGCGGCCGCTCCACCGTAGTGGTCGCCATGAAAATGGGTCGTGACCAAGTGGTCGATCTGGCTCCGGCCCGCCACTTCTCCTAGGACTTTGGCGATGCGGTCCGAGTCGCGTCGGCCTGGATTGCCCGCGTCCACCAGGATCGTTTCGCCAGCTGGCGTCACGATCAACGTCGCCGCCCCACCTTCCACATCCACCCAATAAATATCAAGCCGCTTGTCGTTCGGGCCGGCGACAACGCCGCTCGCCGACACCGTTCCCAACCAACCCACCAACATTCCAACCACCAGACGACCAGTTGTCACGCGATCCAATCGAAACATAGGAGACTCGGGTGAAAGGTGAAGGATGAAGGATGAAGGAGGAAGGAGGAAGGAGGAAGGAGGAAGGAGGAAGCGTGGAGGAAGCGTAAAGGCGAAGGAGGAAGCGGCTAGAACAACTCCTCGATGCGGCGGCCGCCATGCGCCAAAAACACGGGGCGGTTGGCTGGCGTATAGACCGGTTTCGAGCGGTTGATGCCCAGCTTTTCGTAGATCGACGCCGCGACGTCCTCGGGCAGATAGGGGCGTTCAAGCACATAGCCGCCGTCGCGATCGGTACGGCCCACCAATTGGCCGCCCGGCACTCCCGCGCCGGCGAACGCGTGCGAATACCCGTGCGCCCAGTGATCGCGGCCTTGGAATTTGTTCAACCGGGGCGTCCGGCCGAACTCGGTCGCGAACACCACCAAGGTGTCTTCCAGCAACCCACGTTCGTGCATATCGGCGATCAGCGCGGCGAACGCCTGGTCGGTGCTGCCCATCATCACCCAATGGCCAATCCCATAGCGCCCCTCGCCGCCCGCTTTGTCCCGCACCGTTCCGCAGGAACCCGGCGTATAGATCAAATCATGATGGTCCCAATTCATATTGAAACCGCCAGGCGTGTCTTTCGTCTGCGGTTCCCGCACGTCGATCGTCACAAACCGAACGCCCCGCTCGATCAACCGCCGACCCAATAAATAGCATTGTCCCCGATGGCCGCGGCCATACCGATCCCGTGTCGCCTCGCTTTCCTCCGTTAACTGGAACGCGCTGCGTGCGGCGGGGTTCGTCAACATATCGATCGCCTGCTCGCGCAGCGCCTGGATGTTGTCGAGCGGCTTCGAGGAGGACGCGACGGCCACGTTCAAATTGCTGAGCAGATCCTTGCGGTCGGCGAACCGCTGGGCGTCGATTCCGGCCAGCAATCCCAGATTAGGCACTTTCCACTGCGGGTCGGACACGTCCCTGCCGCCTGTTTTGAAGACCCGCGTCCAAGCCGGCAGGAACCCTTGCCGCGTCATCGCCGACTGCTCGTGGTTCCCCGGCGCCATGATGTAGGCCGGCAGATAGGAACAGGACGATCCGAGCGAAAACGAGGCCACGCCGCCGATGTCCGGCATCTCCAACGGCCCCCCAGGCACCTCGCCGGACAACGCGTACTGCGTTCCGTCCGGATGCCCGTTGACCGCCCCGCCCTTGTGGTACATCGATCGAACCACCGTCAGCTTGTCCGCCACCTGCGCGGTCTTGGCGAGCAACGACGTGAACTGCATGCCCGGCACGTTCGTCGCGACCGGCGCGAATGGACTACGATGGTCGCTCGGCGCCAGCGGCTTCGGATCCCAAGTGTCGATGTGCGACACGCCCCCCTGTTCGTAAATGAACAACACGCGATTCGCCCGGCCCGCGACGCGTTCCATCGCCGAAACTGGACGAG
>JBIKVL010000936.1:0-2631 GCA_044356875.1 Pirellulaceae bacterium
GGCGTCCTGCTTGCGATAGGTGGTGCTACAGCAATTCGCGGATCGGCCGACCGCGATCGAGTAGCGGCATCGGGCGGTTCAAGCGATCGTGGAAGACAACGGACTGGGCATCGATGCCCAAGTGGTGATAGACCGTGGCCGCGACGTCTTGCGGGTCATAGGGCCGATCAACGACCCGTTCACCCCGCGCGTCGGACGCGCCGACCGCTTGGCCCATCCGCATTCCGCCGCCGCCGAACAGCACGCTGAACGCGGCTCCCCAGTGGTCCCGGCCCGCATTGGCGTTCATTCGCGGGGTGCGGCCGAATTCGCCCATCGCCACGATGAGAGTGCGTTCGTAGAGGCCGCGATCGAGCAAGTCGCGAACCAGTGCGGCGATGGCGATATCCAGTGGCGGGATCAGCGTTCGCGCGCCCTCTTCGGTCTTGAATTGGCCGGGCGAGCCATGATGGTCCCAGGGAACGCAATTCACAGTGACGAAGGTCACGCCGCGTTCCACCAGCCGGCGGGCCAAAAGGGCGCTCTGGCCGAACGTGTGGCGGCCGTAAGCGTCCCGCGTCTTGTCGGACTCGGCCGCGACGTCGAACGCCTCGCGAACCCGTGTGCTGGTCAGCAGATCAAACGCGGCTTGGCTGTGCGCGTCGAGGTCCGGCGCGACGGTGTCGAAGCGAGCGCGGGCTTGATCGAAGCGCGTGGCGAGCTGCCGGCGTTCCGCGAGCCGTTCCAGCGATAGGTCGGCAGGCCGCACTAGGTTTCTCACGCCGAAGGCGGCGTCATTGGGGTCCGAGTTGACGATGAAGGGATTCCAACCACCACCCAGATAGGAGGAGTAATGGAATAGATTGTCGGTGCCGCCACGGAGGTGCGGCACCGCAACGTAGGGAGGCATCGCCGAGTGGTTCGCGCCGCGGACCCGCGCGACGGCCGAACCGATCGCTGGTCGACGCTGCACTTGGTTGTCCGGGGCGTTGAAGGCCGGCCCCTCGAAACCGGTCAACATCCAGTGGTTGCCTTTGGTGTGGTCGCCCGAACCGTGGTTGACGCCGCGCACCACCGCTAAGTGTTCGGCCAGCCGTGACTGCTCGGGCATCAATTCGCCGAACTGCACGCCGGCGATCGATGTTTCCACGGCTCCGAAGGGTCCCCGGTATTCGGCTGGGGCTTGCGGTTTCGGGTCCCACGTTTCCATGTGCCCTGGGCCGCCGCTTAGCCAGAACAGGATGACGCTGTTCTCGCGGGTGTTCTGGCGGACGGCGCCGGCCGCCTCGAGCCGCAGTCGATCGGCGAGCGCCAAACCGCCTGCCCCGAGCATTCCTGCTTGTAGGAAGCTTCGCCGACCCGCCACCGTGTGGTCGCCTTGGACGCCCCAAAACATGCCGCTCATCAAAGCCCTTTCGATCGGAATCTCGGCCCGCAGGTTCGGTAGGAAACGGCCGCTGGAATGACGCCATCGTAGTCGATCGCGCGTGAGCCAGCCAAGAGATAAGGCCGGCGTCGGTTCCCGCCCCCGTCGTTCACCGCCGAGCCTCAGGCGACGGCTGGTCCTCCGAGCGGCTCGATGCGGCGGCGCGGATTCGCGTTTCCACCCGAGCAAGCGCCTTCGGCTTGGCGGTAAACACCGGAACAACGTCGCAATTGTTTGACTCCTTCGTCATTGGTCATGCGGGAGATCGATGGGGCGAAGGGTTAGATGTCCACTGCGCTAAGATATTCGGGCGAAACGGAGTCGCACATGTTGCTCGAAAGGAGATGTTTATGGCCCTGGGAATATCGCCGACGGTGGATTACGCGTTCAAGCGGTTGCTCGGAGACCCGCATCACAAACGGGTGCTGATTCACCTGCTGAATGCGGTTTTCGAGAAACAGTTCGTCGTCAGTGACGTCGATATCTTGACCCCGTTTTTAGAAAAGGATTTCGAGGACGATAAGCTATCGATCCTCGACTTGCGGGCACGGGACACTTGTGGGCGACAGTACAACCTGGAAATGCAAACCTCGGTAGGCGGAGCGTTGACCCGCCGGCTCGTCTACTACCTTGCGCGCATTTACAGCCGGCAACTTGGAAAGTCCGAGAAGTATGACCGCTTGGCCCCGGCCATGAGCATCTGTTTCCTCGATGGAATCCTCTTTCGCGAGACTCCGGCATTCCACACTCGCTTCCAGCTCTGCTCGTTGCAACATCAGCTGGTCTTCTCGGACCAGCTTGAGGTACACTTGATTGAGCTGCCAAAGTATCGGGGAGAGGCGGCCGTGCTGCCGCAGGCCCGCCCGGTGGAAAAGTGGGCCTACTTTCTCGGGCATGCGGCTCAAATGGAGGTTGCGGAGCTCGATCGGTGTTTTCGGGATCCGGTGTTCGTGGAGGCGGGAGGTATTCTGGAGATGATATCGAAAAACGAACAGGAACGGCTGCGATACGAGTTGCGGATGAAGGCCCTACGGGACCTCCACAGCAACTTGGATTTCGCGGAAAAACGCGGCTTGGAAACTGGCCGTCAGCAAGGCCGCGAGGAAGGGCGACAGGAGGGCCGCGAGGAAGGGCGACAGGAGGGCCGCGAGGAAGGGCGAAAGGAGGGAATTCAGGAAGGACGGCAGGAAGGACGCGAGGAAGGACGCGAGGAAGGACGTCAGGAA
>JBIKVL010000074.1:0-9582 GCA_044356875.1 Pirellulaceae bacterium
AATCAACCGGCAGCTCGCGCTGGGCCGGCTAATGCAACCCGTTACTCGCGCTGGGCCGGTGGCTCAACCGGCTATCGTGCGGATGGCGTCCAGCGTGGCGGCGATATCGGCGGGCGTCGTCGCGAAACCAACGCTGAAGCGGACCGTGCCGCCATGCTCGCGAGTCCCCAGGGCGGCATGGATCCGCGGCGCACAGTGCAAGCCGGCCCGCGACTCAATCCCAAACTCGCCGTCCAGAATCGCGGCCAATTCGTGCGGTTCGAAACCATCGACCAGGCAACTCACAACGCCGACACTCGGCAAATCGCTCGACGGACCAACGACCCGTACCCCTGGAATCCCAGCCAGCCCCGTTCGCAGGGAGTTCGCCAACTCCCGATGATGGGTCGCGATTGCCGAGACGCCTCGCTGATGAACGAAGTCCAGTCCGGCCGCCAAGCCGGCGAGCGCTGGCACGTTCAGATTCCCGGCCTCGAAACGGTCCGGCAGCGACTCGGGCGGCGTGTCCCGCTCGCTTTCCGTTCCGCTCCCACCCTGTCGCACGGGCAGGAGTTCTTCCTCCAATCCGGGTCCGACGTAGAGCAATCCTGTGCCGAGCGGTCCGAGCAAACCCTTATGGCCCGCTGCCGCGACGAGCACACGAGCGTCCGCTTCAAGCTCCCACGGGACCTGTCCCAGCGTTTGGGCGGCGTCGACGAGCAACGTCGCCCGGCCGTGAGCCGCCACAACGGCCGCCAATTCAGGGAGCGGTTGCAGGGCGCCGGTAACGTTCGAGGCGTGATTGACGACCACCAGCCGCGTGTCATCGCGCAGCAGGCCGGCGAGCATCGACGGCCGCACAAAGCCAGCCCCATCAACCGGCGCGAAACAAACCCGCACTCCCCATCGGTCGCTCCACCAACGTAACGGCCGCAGCACCGAATTGTGCTCGTTCTCCGTCGCGACGACGTGGCAACCCGCACGCAGGTAGCCATGCAACGCGAGATTCAACGAATCGGTGCAGTTCGCGGTCCACACCACTCGCCGTGGGTCGCTCACCTGGAGCAATCGCGCGACGCCGCGGCGGGCTTCCATGACGATTCGCTGGGCTTCGACCGCGTGACGGTAAGCGCCGCGGCCCGCCGACGCGCCGTTGTCACGCTGGTAGCGATCCATCGCCAGCCACACGGCTTCAGGTTTGGGCCACGTGGTGGCCGCGTTGTCGAGGTAAACTCGCCGCGCCCCCGCGTTGTGGAGACCGGCCGATGGCTCGATCACGCCGTCCATCCGCTCACCCGCCAATCTGGTACATCGAACGTTCGGGCCGAATGAACTCGGGCGAATCGATTCCATGTCCGGCCTTCTTCGCCGCCACGCAATCCACGATCAGCCGAGCTAGTTGCTCGTCGTCGCCACCGCCACGCATCACCGCCCGGGCATCCCATTCGGCCGTGGAAAACAGGCAGTTGCGAATCTGGCCCTCGGCCGTGATCCGCAGCCGGTTGCAGTCGCCGCAAAACGGCTGGCTCACGGGATTGATGAAGCCGATGCCGCCAATCCCGTCGGCGAACTCGAAGTCGCAGGCCGGCTGGCTGGGGTCGGGGCGAGGGGCCTCACGGAGCGGCCCGAATTCGGCCTCCAACCGCCGTCGAATCTCCTCGCCGGTCAGCACTTGGCTCGTGTCCCAACGCTGCTCGGCGTCCAGTGGCATGAATTCGATAAACCGCAGTTCGCACTCCTGTTCGCGGGCGTAACGCGCGAGCGGCACAACCTCGTCTTCGGTGATGCCGCGAATCGCCACCGCGTTCAACCGCAGGCGCCGGAAACCGGCGGCGCGGGCGGCGGCAATGCCTGCGAACACCCGATCGAGCCCCTCGCGACGCGCGATCTTCTGAAACGTCGCTTCGCTCATCGCGTCCAAGCTGACGTTCAGCCGGGCGAGTCCAGCCGCTTTGAGCGCGGCCGCTTGTTCTTCCAGCAAAATACCGTTCGTCGTGAGCGCGATTTCCTGAATCCCGGCGATCGCCGACAGCCGCGCGACGAGCGACGGCAGGTCGCGTCGGACGAGCGGTTCTCCGCCCGTCAACCGCAGCTTCCGCACCCCGAGCCGCGCGCTGACCCGGACAAACCGCTCGATCTCCTCGAACGTCAGCAATTCCTCCCGCGGCCGGAATTGGATGTTCTCATTCGGCATGCAGTAAAAGCAGCGAATGTTGCAACGGTCCGTGACACTCACCCGCAAGCTCGTATGGAGCCGCCCGAAGCGGTCCACAAGCCGCGCGGCGGACAGAGCCGATGCGCGATCCTCGCCCGCCGGGACACTGGACGCGAGATTTCCGGCCGCAGTGGACACGGCCGACGCGGAGGCGTTCACGGAAGGCTTGGCAAGCGTCACGATTTTCGGGTCGTACGTCATGGCTCTCGGTATTGGCGGGCGCTACTGGGAAATTCGGCAACGCGGTGTTTCGATGATGGATGCGTCCCCACGACGCAAGGCTTCCGTCACGTGGTGGGATGGATCCATTCGGCGGAACCGTCCTCCCAATGTTCTTGCTTCCAAATCGGGACCACTTCCTTCAAGGTGTCGATCAGCCATTGGCCGGCTTCGAAGGCATCGCGGCGGTGGGGCGAACTGACGGCGACCGCGACACTGGCCTCGGCCAAATCGACGCGGCCGAGCCGATGGACAATCCGGACATCGAGCACGGGCCAGCGACGGCGCGCTTCGGCTTCGAGCTCTTCGAGTTTACGCAGGGCGAGTTCCGGATAGCAGTCGTAGTCGAGCCACAGGGTGCGACGGCCTTTGGTCCACTCACGCGTGGTTCCCAGGAACAACACGATCGCGCCGGCCGCCGTCGTGGCGACGGCGTCGAGCAGTTGTTGCGAGTCGATTTTGTGGCGCACCAATTCAACCATAGGTTCGTGCCTTTCAACCGCCACTGACAGGCGGAATGCAGGCGAGTTCTCCGGTGGAGGGAACGGGCGTGGTATCGGCGAGATAGTCGGATTCGGTGGCGAACAGCGCCCGCTGCACGAGCGGCGCGGCGGCGGGGTACGCTTCCGCCAACGCGGACCGGGCCTGCGCGACGGTCGCGTCGGCGGGCAGTTCCAGTTCCACTCGATCCCCCCCCAACCGCTCCTTCAGACCGGCGAAAACGCGAATCTGGATTTTCACGGCGGATCCTTTCGGCAACGCATCGCGGTTCACAGGCGCGGTTCACAAGCACATTTCACAGGCGCGGTTCACAGGCGCGGTTCAGCTAAGTGACTCGTAGCGGCTCGCCCCGCTGTTGCAGTTTGCGGGCCAACTCGGGCATCAGTCCGTAAGCTAACGCCATCATTTTAAGCGGATGGACAGTCGGCTTGGTGGTCCCCTGCTCCATCTGCAATTTGCAGGCGCTGCATTCGGAAGCGCCGATGATCAGCGACGGGCGCCGCAACGCCGTGATCATGTTCCAACCAGCTCGCAAACTCGCGCGGTAGTGGGCGCGTTTCAAGCCAAACACCCCGGCCATGCCGGAGCAGCCGGCGTCGAGCGGATGGACGGTCACGCCGGGAATCAAACGCAAGAGCCGCGCGCCGATCGGTTCGTTGTAAAGCGCCCGTTGATGGCACGGCTGATGGTAGCCGACCGTCGTGGGAAGCGGACGCAGGTCCAGTTCCAGCTTGCCGGCTTGATGCATCCGCCATAGGTAGGCGACGACATCGACCGTGTTCTTGGCGACGAGCAGCGTGTCGTCGTCGGCGAACAGCTTGGGATACTCGCGGGTGAGGCACAAGGCGGCGGAAGGCTCGCTGGTTACGATCGTGTACCCTTGGCGAACGGCTTCGGCCAACCGGTCGATGTTCCGCCGCGCCTGCAACTTCACCCGCTCGATGTCGCCCGCGGTCAAAGTCGGCATCCCGGACGATTCCTGATCGGGATCGACAAACACGGCGACGCCGTTATGGTCGAGCACCCTCACAACGGCCTCGCCAAGTTGCGGGTCGAACCAATTCACGTAGGTGTCGACAAAGTACAAGACGCGCGGGCCCGAATGCCGGGGCGGCGTGGTCCAGCGGTTCCGGGCGGCGACGCGAAGAAAATTGCGCGCCGCCAACCGCGGCAGCTTGCGCCCCTGCGCGAGCCCAAACAGTTTTTCCATCAGCCAACGGGCTTGCGTGTTTCCCAGCGCCCAATTGGTAAGCGGTCGAAGCCATCCGGCCCAGTAGGCCAGCGTATCGAGGCGCGTCGGCAACCAATCGGAGGAAGGCAGGCCACGCTGGGCGACGAACTGGGCCTTCGTCTCCAACACCAGTTTGGGAATGTCGACATTCGCGGGACATTCCGAGCGGCACTGGTGGCAATTCACACACAGGTCGGCGACCGCCTTGAGCGCCTCGCCGCCCATTTCCGCCGCCGGTAGCCGACCCGCGAGCACCGCGCGAACAAGATTCGCCTTCGCTCGCGGAGCCGCCTCCTCCCGCGGCGCGAAACGGAAAATCGGGCACATCCGGACTTCGTCCTGCGTCGATCGGCAATGCCCACAGCCGTTGCACGACAACGCGGCCTGCGAGATTTCATCCTGGTCCCAGTTGAGTTCCAGCCGCACCAAATTCGGGGCCGGTTCGGGAACCGATCGCAAATTGGCCGTCAACGGCTGAGGCGCATCGGCGACCACCTTGCCCGGATTGAGCACATTGAGCGGATCGAAGAGATTCTTGACCGAGCGGAACACCGAATAGAGCGGACCATACTGTTCGCGCACGAACCAACTACGCGACAAGCCGTCGCCATGCTCGCCGCTGATCGTGCCGCCCACGGCCAACACTTCCCGATAGAGATCGGCCGCGAAGAGCGGCATCCGCCGCACGTCGTCCGGATCGTGGATGTCCAGGAAGGGACGAATGTGCAGTTGGCCATGCCCCGCGTGGCCAAACACCGTCGCCGTGGTCTGATGCGTCTTCAAGACATGTTGCAGCCGCGGAAAGAAATCAGGCAGCTCTTCCGGCGGCACCGCGAAATCCTCGACGAACGGCAACGGCCGACTCGGCCCGCGCAAACTGTAGAGCCGCGACACCACTTGCGTCGCCAACCGCCAAAAGAAATCGACTTCGTCCGCCTCCATCGCCAGGCGGCTGTCGAAGGCCCACTTGTGAACCTTCTGCACCCGATCGATCACCCGCCGGAGATCATCGCGAATCCGCCGCGGATCGTCGCCGGACTGTTCAACGAGCACAATCGCTTCCACGTCGACCGGGATCAACGTCTCGAATCCCTCGTTCAACTCCCGGGCAATGCTCAACAGCCGTCGGTCCAACAGATCGCAGGCGCTCATCCCCAGCTTCGCCGCCTCCAACGCGACACGCGCCGCCGCCTCCAGCCGATCGCAAAACAAGAGCGCGACGCCGCGAAATGGCGGCAGCGGGTCGAGCCGCACCGTGGCTTCGGTGATCAGTCCCAACGTTCCCTCGGAACCCACCAGCATCCGCGCCAGGTCAAGTTGACCGGACTGCACGATGTCGTAAAGGTGGTAGCCCGAGCGGTTCACAACACTTCGCGGCCGATGGGCTTTGATCACCGCCGATTCGCGGCCAATCAATCGAGCCAACTCGCTGACGATCGGTTGCAAACGGGACATGGCGCCAGCGCCGTCAGCCCCAGGCTCGCGTGCCACGCTAGCGACGCCGGCGAGCGAACCCGCCACGTCCGGCGCGAGCCCGGCGAACGGGTCCAACGCCGATGATCCCGCCGCTCTGTATTCTGCCGCTCTGTATTCCGCCGCCAGTCCAGCCGATCCCGCGGCGGCCGCGTGAAGACCCGCCACATCGCTTTCCCCACGCGCAGGTTGCGACCCATCGTCCACCGGATGCCGGCCCGCTTCCACGAGCGTGCCGTCGGCGAGCACGATCTGCAGGCTCTCGACGCGTTCGCGGGCCGAGCCGTACCGCAGCCAGTGGCTGCCGGCGCCGTTGATTGCGAGCACTCCGCCCATCGTGGTGACGGACGACATCGCGGGGTCGGGACCGAAGAGCAATCCACGCGGCGCGAGAGCGCGATTGAGTTGAGCATGGACCACGCCGGGCTGCACTCGCGCGGTGTTCCCTTGGACGTCGACGATTCGCCGCATGAAATGCGCAAAGTCGATCACCAATCCCGGCCCGAGCGATTCGCCCGCCAACCCCGAGCCGGCTCCGCGAGCATGGATCGGGAGCTGATGTTCGGCGGCGTATTTCACGGCGGCCACAACATCGGCCGTGTGCCGCGGACGAATCACTCCCAGCGGACGGATTTCGTACAGGCTGGCGTCGCCCGCGTACAGTTGCGTGTGCGCGTCGTCACAATGGACTTCACCTTCCAGGAGTCCGCGCAGATCGGCTTGGATGCGTTCGCGCTCGGAATCCATCGCGGGAGCTCGTCGAGGGCCAGGGGACGCGGAACGTTACCGCTTGGCGGCGTCCGCCAGCCGAGCGGCTTGCTGCCGATGCCGCTCATGCATTTCCAAGTCGAAAGGCACATGTCCCTCCAATTCGGCCATCCCGCGATATTGGGCTTGGCATCGATAACACTGCAGGAGGTTTCCCAGCGAGAAATACAGCACGACGTCGACCAAGGCCATGACGAACAGAGTTCCGTACGTTAGATAGATCTGCCGGTTGTACCAGAAGATGGAACTGACGATCATGCCGATCACTACCATCGTCACGCCCGCCCGCTGCGAAAAATTCTTGCGAACGTACAGATCGGTGCTCGGACAAACCACGCAGCGATGCACGCGGTCGTCCGCCACGGCGCCTTCCGGCACGGTCGACTTCTGGCCGCACTTGGGGCATTCCAAGCTACGCGTGCCGGCGTCGATCGTCGTATTGATCGGAGCGTCGCACCGCGGACAACAGTACGCCAGATGAATCATGTTCGCCTCGCTTCGACATCGCGATCGGACTAGACCGGAAACAAGCGGCCGGCCGACAACAACTGCGCGGTCAATTCGCCAATGAACGCCAAAATCACGCCGGCGTACAACACGCCCGTCGCGCTTTGCGTGTTCGGGATCCGCAGCGTCTCCCACGCCATCCATCCCATGCCAAACACGCCCAGGATACCCGCCAACCAACGCAGCGACAAAAACAGCCAAAACTCGGTCGCCATCGCCTGTTCAGACGACGACACCCGCAACCATGTCGACACGGCCGCGAACACGGCGCGAACCGCCACCGCCGCCAACATCACCACCAGCAACCGTCGCAACGGCCTCAGTTCCATCGTCGGCGTGTTGAGATACCAATGGCCCAGGAACATGGCGGCGAGCGTGGCTCCGAGTACCAGCCCACCGCTCGCCACATCCGCCGCGGACAACAACCGCCACACGACCGCTCGCACGGCGACAGACGGCGGAGCCGTCGCAAGCACCCCCGCCGCGAACCCAGCCGCCGCGATCGCCGCCAGCAGCCACCGGCCGGCTCGGCGACACTCGTAAAGCCAGAGTACGGAACCCGCGTAGCAGGCGAAGCCGAGGGCCGCCGCCAGCCACATCGCCGCCGGAGTGGCCCAAGCGGCCCCCAGCGATCGGCTGGAGTAGATCGCGAGCGCGGCCAGCGTGTTCAGCCCCATCAACACCCACAGGTGCTTCTGGAAGTAGCCGCTGGTGACGAGCAATGGGGAAGTGAGCCCCATCGCCAATCCCATTCCGAACGTCACGCGGAACACAAACTGGATCAAAATACGCAAGATGTCGGCCACGACCACCGCCGCCTGGATTGTCGACCGCCTCGATTGTCGACTGCCTCGATTGTCGACCGCCTAGCGGCGATCGCCGTAAATCAGATGCATAACCTCCGCCCGCGTCGACAGGTTGTCGCGAAACAGCCCTTTCATGGCGGAAGTGACGCACCGGCTTCCCGGCTTGCGAACGCCGCGTAACGCCATGCAGGAATGTTCGGCCTCGACAACCACCGCGACTCCCTTCGGCGCCAATTCCTCGACCATCATCGTCGCGATCTGCTCGGTCATTCGCTCCTGGACCTGCGGACGCCGCGAAATCGCCTCGACCAGCCGCGCCAGCTTGCTCAACCCCAACACCTTGCCAGCCGGCACATAACCGATGTGGGCCTTGCCCATGAACGGGAGCAGGTGGTGCTCGCACATGCTCTGGAATTGAATGTCGCGGACCAGCACGATTTCGTCGTAACGCTCGGTGAAGACCTTCTTCAAGTGCCGGCGTGGATCCTCCCGGAGACCCGCGAACATCTCGGCATACATCCGCCCGACCCGGGCGGGCGTTTCCACGAGCCCCTCGCGGTCCGGGTCCTCGCCGACCGCCAGCAAGATTTCACGAACAGCCCGCTGAATCCGCTCGTGGTCCACGGCGAAGGCGGCAGGCGCGTCTTTGGATACCGGCAGGCGGTCCGAATTGGGATCGTTGGCACTCATGACCGTATCCTAGACAGCATGCGGAAGAGGCGGAAGTGGCCGGAACCGCCAACGCGACAGGCGATCCGCGTTCCACCCCGGAGACTTGACGGATGACGGGGAGATTGCCCAACGTCAGGCCGGTGGCGGCGGATCGAGATGGATTTCCGGGATCAGGTCGGGGACGATCGCGATGGCGGGGAACTTGGCGTCGGCGGCCAGAAGGTCGCGGCAACACTCGGCCATCTGATCGAGCAGTTTGTCGACATCCACGCCCTCGTGCTTCGGACGAAAGGGGTCGAGGTAGGCCCGGCTGGTATGGTACAGCTTGATCGCCCCACGAGTGTTGCCGTTGCCGAAGTGATGGAAGCAGACGGCGACCTGAATCAGCCCCTGGTAGAACTTGCGGGATGGCCCCTGATAGTCCGTCCACAGTTCCTCCCACGATTCGTGGGCCTCGAAAAAGTCGCATTCGTTGAAATGCCGCACGCCCGCCAAGTAGCGTTCGTCGTAAGGCGGCTGATTCATGGACAACTCACTTGGCAGTCACGCCACTGGAGGTTTAGAATTTTCGCGGGTCGAGCGGAACAGGTCCGCGAGACACAGGCCCCGCGCACACGCATTGTTATAGGGCGCGGGAAGAGCATGCGGCGACGAACGCCGCGTCTCCCCAGCCAGCGCGGCCTGGAATCAAAGTTTTCCCGGGAGAGGTTTTCGGTATGAGCGGTCCGATTGTTCGCAGCGCGCCGTCCAAGCAGTACGGAGACAATTTCAAGATGGCGTTCGGCTCAACGCCGTCCGCCCCTGCGGAATCCGCCGCCGCACCAGCGCCCGGGGCCGCGAAGCCAGCGGCCAAGTCGACTGCCAAGGCCGCTCCCAAGGCCGCGAAACCCGTCAAGAAAGCCGCTGAGAAGGCCGCCCCAAAAGCGACCCCGAAAGCCGCTCCCAAAGGCAAGTCGGCCAAGAAATCGGCGAAGAAATAACGCGGGACGAAGCAGCCGCCGAGTGTCCCTTCGACCGCTCAAGGCACTCGGCGGTGCCGCCACCGCCGCGCTCGTTCCGGCTGTCACTTCGCGGGGCCAGTCTCTTTCGCGGCGGGCGGTTGCTCGATGGGCGCGAGCTTTTCCAACGCCGCTTTCGCCACTTCCGCGATTTCCTCGTTCGAATCCCGCGTCAGTTCGGCGATGCGCTGCCGCGCGGCGGCCGCTGGCGGG
>JBIKVL010000937.1:0-2617 GCA_044356875.1 Pirellulaceae bacterium
CCATGACCGCCGCGTTGGTGCGTTCGTCGTGCTCGCGCCGCTGCGCCTGGTACTCGAGGAACGCGTCGATCTTGCCCGGAAACATCGTCAGCTTGCCGCGGGAGAGATCGAGCGTGTGTTCGCAGGTCGCGGACAGGAATGCGCGGTCGTGCGAGACGATCAAGCACGCCTCATCGAAGTCGCGGAGGAAATGTTCGAGCAGGATTTGCGTGCGGAGATCGAGGAAGTTGGTGGGTTCGTCGAGCAGCAACAAGTTGGGTTCGTGGAGCAACAGGGCGGCCAGCTTAACGCGGGTCTGCCAGCCGCCGGACAGCTTGGCGACGGGGCCTTCGAGGTACGGGCCCTTCAATTCGAATCGACCGGCGACTTCGCCGCATTTCCATTCCGCCTGGCCGCTGTCGCGTTGCAGGAAATCGATCGCCGTCTCGCCCGGCAGGAACGGGTCGTGTTGGCGGAGGTATCCGAGCCGCAGTCGGGGATGCCGCACGACCTCGCCCCGATCCAGCTCTTCTTCGCCCAGCAGGATCCGCAGGAGCGTGCTTTTGCCGGCCCCGTTGCGGCCCACAAAACCCACCTTGGCGTCGTCAGTGATGGTAGCCTCGGCGTTTTCCAGCAGGATCTGGTCGCCGTAGCGTTTGAAAGCGTTTTTGATTTGGAACAACACAGCCATCGGCGGAACCTCGTCGCGGTCTTACCGCACCGGAACGCCCGGAAATTCGTCATGGGCACCCCAGCCGCGGCCTGAGCAGCATAACAATTCGACCGCGGCTTGATGAGCGAGTCGCCGGAATGGCAAGTTGGGCGAAATGTGCGGGTCGCGCTCGACTTTTGCAACCATGGCCGCGTTCGGCCAATTTGGAATCCGATTAGGTCGATAAGAAAAAACGATGAGTTAGTTCCACTGGAGGTTTCGAGCCATCCAGGCCGTACCCAGCGGTGAAGGAGCGATTTGGTACGGGTGAATTCGGGTATACCCGTTCCGAGGCGGCGATCGCGCGAGCTATCGCGCGGCAGCAGGCCGGCCTTCGTCCCGAATCGCTGGGCACCCATTCCACCCTCTGTCGCCACCTGGCGACAGAGGGTGGTTTTTTTCTCGACGGCGGTTTAGCACCTAGGTTTTCGCGGCGATACGGTCTTTGCCCACCCAGACCCGCAGCGGTTCGGGTATCACCACCGATCCATCGGCTTGCTGGTAGTTTTCGAGGATGGCGATGATCGCGCGTGTGATCGCGACCGCCGTGCCGTTCAACGTGTGGGCGAAACGGGTCCCCTTCTCGCCTTTCACGCGGTAACGGATATCCAGCCGACGCGCTTGGTAGTCGGTGCAGTTGGAAGTGCTGGTCACTTCGCCCCACTCGCCGCCCGTTCCCCGGCCGGGCATCCACGCTTCAAGATCGTACTTGCGATACGCGGGGCCGCCGAGATCGCCGGTGCAGGTATCGATCACGCGGTAGGGAATTCCCAGCCCATCGAAAATGCGGCACTCGAGGTCCATCAGGTAATCGTGGATCGCGTCGCTCTGATCGGGCAACGTGTACGCGAACATTTCCACTTTCGTGAATTGGTGGACGCGATAGATGCCGCGAGTCGCTCGGCCATGGGCGCCCGCCTCGGTGCGGAAACAATGGCTGATCCCGCAGACCTTCATCGGGAAATGGTCCGCGTCGAGCGTCTGGCCGCTGTAGAGGCCGCCGAGCGTGATTTCCGCGGTCCCCACCAAGCTAAGGTCTGAATTCTCGATGCTGTAAACCTGGGTTTCCGGTCCCCGGGGAAGAAAGCCGATGCCCTCCAGAATGTGGTTTTGCGCGAGGTCCGGCGTGGTGGTAAGCGTAAACCCTTCGGCCTCCAAGATCCCCAGCACGTATCGCTGCAACGCCAATTCGAGCAACACCGCTTCGTTGCGGAGGAAATAGAAGCCGTGGCCGGTCGTGCGGGCGCCGCCATCCAGGTCGATCAATCCCAGAGCTTCCCCCAACGCGACATGGTCCTTCGGCGTGAAATCGAAGACGCGAATCGGGGTCTTGCCGCGACGCACCTCGATGTTCGCATGGTCGCCACCGCCCACCGGCGCGCCTGGGTGAGTCATATTGGGAATGGCCGCCTGCAACGCGTGGCACTCGCGTTCCAGCCGATCGTGTTCCGCTTGCGCCGCGTCCTTTTCCTCGCGCAGCCGCCGGCCTTCCTCTTTCCGCGCCTCCCGTTCGGCCTCGACTTTCGTCTGGCCAATCGACTTGGCGACCTCGTTCGCCTTGCGGTTCAGCTCCTCGACCTGCGTCAGCTTTTCGCGGCGTTGGCGCTCCAACTCCACCAACTTTCCGATGTCGACCGATACGCCCCGATTTTGGCAGTTCTGTTGGACAAGGTCCGCATGGTCGATTAGGTACTTGCGGTCAAGCATAGGAAAGACAGAGCGTGGATGGGTGGAAATGAAAAACGGCACAGCCGGATCGCGTCTCGGCGATTCGGTCCCAAGTCTAGCATTTTCGCTCGACCACGGGCGGCGAGAGTGGGTTGGTAAAAACCGCGATGCTGGCCGTGAAGCCGTGCATGAAGTTGGCCGTGCCGACCGGGCCGAGCTCGCCGGCGGCGAAGAAACCGGCTGCGGGAATCGGTCCCA
>JBIKVL010000075.1:0-9554 GCA_044356875.1 Pirellulaceae bacterium
GCGGAAACTCGGGTGGCACCTGGGGCAACCTGTGGGCTTGGCCGGGTGGAGACTGGAATCCGAACACCTGGGGCGGCAGCATCGCGAACAGCCCGTGGGGCGGCAACTGGAATCAGACGCCGATCATCAAGCCGGTCCCGTTCCAAGGAGCGACGGGCCGCTGCGATACCTCGCGGCCCAGCACCGGCCACACCACGCTGATGATCGCCATGGCGGACGCCAGCGTACGCGGTGTCGCCGGAACCGTCCAGCAGACGATTTGGCAACAGGCCCTGACGCCGGATGACGGCAATCCGCTGCCGGGCAACTGGTAGGACCTAGATCGCCTCTCCGCTCCGGCGGCGCAGGCGAAATCCGAACGTGGCAGCGTTCCAACGATCGACCGATGACCTGCAAGATGAGCGAGCCGCCCGGCTCCGCAAGCCGTGGCGGCTCGCCCTGTTTTTCTTACTGGCCCTGGCGGCGACAGCGGCGGCTTGGAAAATCTGGTCTCCTGAACCAGCGGGCGATTGGCGGCGACGCAATCGGTCGCTTCGGTCGCCGACGTCCACTAACACCGACAGTCCGGCGCGCCGTCTCTCGCCGGCGTTTGAAACGCCGGCCGCCACGTTCCGCGAATGCGCCGTTGCCAGCGGCGTGCGTTTCCGACACGTCAATGGCGCCGAGGGGCGATTGTGGATGCCCGAGATGATGGGGGCCGGCTGCGCCATCGTCGACTTGGATGACGACGGACTTCAAGACATCGTACTTGTGAATGGTTGCCCATTCGCCGAAAGCGGATCGTTCGGCTCCGCGGACGTGAGCGCGACTGGTTCCAGTGGCGACGTCCCGGCCACGCCGGCACTATTCCGAAACATGGGCGGCGGGAATTTCGAAGACATCACCGCCAACTCCGGGGTGAATGCCGTTCAGTACGGCATGGGTATCGCGATCGGCGACTACGATGGCGACGGCCGGATCGATTTGTTCTTCGCCAATCTCGGCCCCAACCGCTTGTTTCAAAACCTCGGCTCGGGACGGTTTCGAGACGTTACGGCAGTGGCCGGCGTGGCCGGCCGCAAAGAGGACTGGAGCACCAGTTGCGCCTGTCTCGATTTCGATCGCGATGGCGATCTTGACCTGTTCGTCGCCAACTATGGCGAATGGTCGTCCGCCTTGGAAGCGCGGATTCCGTTTGAACAACGCGGGCGAGCCGGGCGTGACGGCAAGAAAAACTATCTGCCGCCGGTGGCTTTGCCGCCGGTCGATTGCCGACTGTACGCGAATCGGGGCGACGGAACTTTCGCGGATGTCTCCAGTGATGCGGGGATCGAAGTCCGATCCAGCACGTCGGGACGACCTCTTTCCCAAGCGCTCGGCGTTCGTCCGGCGGATCTCAACAACGATGGGTGGCTCGATGTGATTGTCGCCAACGACCTCACGCCCCAATTCCTGTTTCTCAATCAGCGCAACGGCACCTTCCGAGAAGTAGGCAGCGAATGGGGAATGGCGAACGACTATCTGGGGCGTCAAATCGCCGGCATGGGAGTCGACGTGGGACAAGCCGGCCGACAAAACTCGCCGGTGGTCGCGATCGCCAACCTCTCCAAAATGGGCACCTGCCTCTTCGCCCGCCGCGGCGCGGGCGATTTTGTGGACGCCGCCAACGAGCTCGGCCTGCGCGAGCCCACCTTGCCGATGACCGGCTTTGGCCTGTTCTTTTTCGACTACGATCTGGATGGACGGCTCGACCTGTTCCAGGCGAACGGCCACGTCTACTCCGAAGAAGGAGCCGCCTTCGAAGGCGTGGCGCGGCGGCAGCCCTGCCAGTTGTTTTGGAAAGGCCCGCCAGGGACGCGACCGGAATACGTTCCCGCCGACGCCACCGCGCGTGGTCCGGATCTCGACCGCGCCCAATTGGCTCGCGGCGCCGCCTACGGCGATCTGGATAGCGATGGCGACCTAGACATCTTGGTCACGGAAAACGGTGGTCCCGCCCAAATCTTTCGCAATGAACAGCAGCTCGGGCATCACTGGCTCCGAGTCCGCCTGGTGGGACTGGCTCCCAACACGACCGCGATCGGCGCCATGGTTCGCCTGAAGACGGGCGAGCAACTCCTGACACGCGAGGTCATGCCCACTCGCGGCTACCTTTCGCAGTCGGAATTGCCGGTCACCTTCGGACTTGGCACGAACTTGACCGCCGAGTGGCTCGAAATCGTCTGGCCCAACGGCGATCGGCAACGCGTGGAATGGCCGCCGATCGATCGCGAAACGCTCGTTCGCCAATCACCTGCGAGCGATCGCTAAGCGCCTACGAGCGTTCGTTGAGCGGCACGAGCGGGCGTTCCGTCGGTCCGGTGTAGACTTGCCGCGGTCGGCACAGCCGCTTGCTGTCCGAGCGTTGCATTTCCACCCAATGGGCGATCCAGCCGGGCAATCGCCCCAGGGCGAAGAGCACGGTGAACATCGGCACGGGAATGCCAAGCGCCCGATAAATCACGCCCGAGTAGAAGTCGACGTTGGGGTACAGCTTCTTTTCGATGAAATACGAATCGTTGAGCGCGACAGCTTCCAGTTCCTGGGCGACCTGGAACAGCGGATCCTTGATGCGGAGCTTGCTGAGCAGCAAGTCGCATTGCCGCTTGATGATTTTAGCGCGGGGATCGTAGTTCTTATAGACACGGTGTCCGAAGCCCATGAGCCGGAAACCGCTCTTCTTGTCCTTCGCCATGTCGACATACTTTTTAACATTGCCGCCATCGGCCAGGATCTGTTCCAGCATCTGGACGCAGGCCTCGTTGGCGCCGCCATGCAGCGGTCCCCACAACGCGCAAATGCCGGCGGAAATCGAGGCGAACAAGTTGGCGTTCGACGACCCCACCATGCGCACCGTCGACGTGCTGCAGTTTTGTTCGTGGTCCGCATGGACGATGAACAGCATATCAAGCGCCCGCACGTAGTCCGGGTCGATCTGGTAGTCCTCGCACGGCGTCGCGAACATCATCCGCAGGAAATTGCCGCAGTACGACAAATCGTTTTGCGGATACATGAACGGCTGACCGACGGATTTTTTATAGCTGTACGCGGCGATCGTGGGCAGCTTCGCGAGCAACCGATGGATCGCCACTTCGACGTGCCGCGGATTCTGCGGGTCGAGCGAATCCTGGTAGAAGGCCGACATCGCCCCGACCACCGACGCTAGGATCGCCATCGGGTGAGCGTCCCGGGGAACGCTGTTGTAGAACGACCGCATGTCCTCGTGGATCATCGAGTGATTGAGGATCGACGCGCGGAAGGATTCCAGTTCCGCCGCCGTCGGCAGCTTGCCGTAAATCAGCAGGTAGCTGACTTCCAGGAAGTCGCAGTGCTCGGCCAACGATTCGATCGGATAACCGCGATACCGCAGGATACCCGTCTCGCCGTCCAGAAATGTGATCGCGCTGCTCGTCGCACCCGTGTTGACGTAGCCTTCGTCGAGCGTGATCAGGCCGGTTTCAGCCCGCAATTTGGAGATGTCGACGGCGTGCTCGCTCTCGGAACCCACATGGACAGGCAAATCGATCTGCCGGTCACCGAACGACAACTTGGCAACCTCGGGCATCGGCGGATTCCTTTCGAGGGCGGAGCGGGCACAGCGGAAGTGGTTCGTCAGAGGGCGGGAGGCAGGGAGACCGGGCCGAATGGGCCATGATCACCATCACCGCTAGCAGTGTACCCTTGCCCTATTCGTTCGACAACGCGGGGCGCGGGACGGGCGCCATGATCACGCGAGAAACTCGGCAGGGATAGCAGCGACCGCTCGGCAGGCCATCGCCTTCGGAGCTACGGCGATCCGTTTCCGTTGAACGCAGGGGTGCCACCCGGCGCCGTTTCGGACTCCGCCGCCGTTCCCTGTTCGCCGTCGTAAATCGTCCAGACGCGGATATTGCCACGCAGCTTTTCGAGATACGCCATGATCTCGGCGGTCCGCCGCTCAGTGCGGATCTTCTCTTTGATTTCCACCTGCGCTTCGAGAAACGGCGTGTACGACTCCTCGGTCCGTTCCAATACCCGCACGATGTGCAAACCCCGATCGTCCCGAATGATCTCGCTCAGCCGATCTAAGGGGAGCGAGAAGATCGCTTCGTCCAGCGGCTTCGAGGCGAGGCTGCCGCGATTGGTCCAGTCGTGCTGCCCGCCGTTGTCCGCCTCCGGTTCCTGCGACGAGCGTTTCGCGACCGCCGACAGCGCGGCCCCGCCCAGATAAACCTCGTTGCCCATCGCGGCCAACGCGGCGTAAGCGTCCCGTTCGGCGGAAAATTTGTCGAACCGCACGCTCAACTGTTCCCAACGGGCCTTCGCCGGCACCAAGTACTGCTCGCGATTCCGCTGGTAATGGTCGAGCATCTCGGCGTGAGAAATCTCCGCGTCGCGGCGAATGTTCCGCATCACGGCCATTTGCGACAGTTTCTGCTCGCCATACGCCCGCTGTTGGCGTTCGAGCGTCGTACCGTAGGCGCGCAGCCGCAAATCGAGATCGCCCAGCGTTTCGAGTTGCCGTTGGTTCATGAACAACGCGACCCGCAGCAGAATCGGATCGCGCCGCCGCAATTCCTCCAAATCGTCCGCCTCGGCCTTACGCGCCTTCTCGCGGAGCCCGTCGAGCTCCTTGGCGAACGACTCGCCGATCCGCTTCTGCAAGTCCGGCACCCGCTCCGGCGGAACGTTCCGCAAAAAGTCGACGTACCCGATCTTCGCCTGGACCTCGCCCTGCAACTGCTGCTTGAACAGTCCTTCTTTTTGCGTCGCCAGTTCCGGTCCCGGATTCACGATTTTTTCAGGCGGCGTCTCCACCGGCAAGCTGATCGCGAGGATCAAATTCACCGCCCCCTCGATTTCGCCCGCCAAAACGTATTGGTCGCCGATGATCGCGATCGTCTGCGCTGGCGCGAACGCTTGGCCGGGAAGCATGTCGCCAGGTGGCAGTCCCAACGCCGGCGACTCGGGAGACGCCGACGAACCGGGTACAGTTCCCGTTGGACCGACATTTCCGGAGCCAACCGGTGCGTTAACCGGTGCGTTAACCGGTGCGCCAACCGGTGCGCCGTCGGGGGAGCCAACCGATGATCCGTCAGATGAGCCGTCGGAAGAGCGATTCGGCGGCCCGTTCCACAGGGCGGCGGTTTGGGCATTCGGATCGCCGCCACTTCCCAGCGGATTGAATTCATTCGCCTGCTGGCCCGCGTAGTTCGTTCCCGGTGGCGGCTCCGCCTGCCCCTCTTCAATGACCACACCCGGGGCACTGTCCGCGCCAGCCAACCCTTGCGGGTCGGGTTTCGCGAGCCGCGCGTTGTTGGCCGCCGCTGCTCCCGGATTGCGACGCCAGGGCCACGGCGCCGAGCAGGCGGTCTGCAGCGACAACGCCAGCACGGACACAGCGGAAATAAACGCCTTGCGGGAATACACGGGGCAGAGCATCCCAGGGAAGCGAGCGTGGAAACGACTCCGACATCGCGCGGGATATTAGGGAGACTCTAGCGGGGCCGCAACACCGATTTCGCGAGCCGCCACAAACGGTCCGGGGTCTGCCAATCCGCCGGCACGGTCAAGTACGCGTGCTTGGCATCCACCACTCGCAGTTTGCCTTTGCAGAGCCTCGAGAGCTGTTCGATCCGCCGGCGATCGCTGTACGCGAAGACGAGGTACTGGTCTTCGCGCCGCACGGCCGCCACTTGCCAAATCGCCGCGTCGAGCCGCAATTCGGATAGCGCCAAGAGACGCTCCACGGGATCAGGCGGCGGTCCGAAGCGATCGGCCAGTTCCTTCCTCAGCATGTCCACTTCGTCATACAGCGTGATTCGCGACAGCCGCCGATAGACGTCGATTTTCTGCCGCATGTCGGCGATGTAGTCCGCGCCGATGAAGGCGTCGCCCGGCAGGTCGATGTCCACATCCAGAGCCCGTTTCGGCGGCAGATGTTTGAGATCGCGCACGGCGGCTTCCAACAAATTGCAGTACAGCTCGTAACCAACCGCCGCGATGTGGCCGCTCTGCTGCGAACCGAGCAGATTGCCGGCGCCGCGAATCTCCAAGTCGCGCATCGAAATCGCGAAGCCGGCTCCCATGTCGCTGAATTCCTCGATCGCCCGCAGCCGCCGCGCGGCGTTCGGCGTGACGTGTTTATGCGGTTCGACCAACAGATAGCAGTACGCCCGGTGCTTGTACCGGCCCACGCGGCCGCGGAGCTGATGGAGATCGGCCAACCCGTACCGGTCGGCCTCATCGATCAAGATCGTATTCGCGTTGGGAATGTCCAGCCCGCTTTCGACGATCGTCGTAGCCAGCAGCACATCGAATTTATGGGCGACAAAGTCGACCATCACCTGTTCGAGTTCCTGCTCGTTCATCTGCCCATGCCCGACCCGGATCCGCGCGTCGGGCAGCAATCCGTCGAGCCGATGCTTCAATTCGTAAATGTCCTGCACGCGGTTGTGAACGAAATAAACCTGGCCGCCTCGATTCAACTCGCGAAGCACCGCGTGGCGAATCAACTCGGGGTCCGACCGCGTGACTCGCGTCTCCACCGCCATCCGTTCTTGGGGCGGCGTTTCCAGATTGGAAATGTCCCGGACCCCGACGAGCGACATGTGCAACGTCCGCGGGATCGGCGTCGCGCTCAACGTCAGCACGTCCACCGTGTTCCGCAAGGTCTTCAACCGCTCCTTCACATCGACGCCAAACCGCTGCTCTTCGTCGATGATCACCAGCCCCAAATTGTGGAACTCGACATCCGTCGACGCCACGCGATGCGTGCCGATCACCACGTCGACATGCCCCGTCTTCAGCCCGCGCAAGACCCGCTTCTCTTCATCCGGCCCGCAGAAGCGGCTCAGTCGCCCCACATCGAACGGAAACTCGGCCATCCGCTGCTTGAATGAATGGTAATGCTGCTCGGCCAAGATGGTCGTCGGCACCAATACGGCCACTTGGTAGCCATTGTCGATCGCCTTGAACACCGCCCGCATCGCGACTTCGGTTTTTCCGAAACCGACGTCGCCGCACAAAAGCCGGTCCATCGGCCGCGGCCGCTCCATATCGGCCTTGATCGCCTCGATCGCCGCCAGTTGATCCTCGGTCTCCTGATAGGGAAACGACGCGTCGAACGCCCGCTGCCAGTCGCTGTCCGGTCCGAACGCGATTCCCGGCCGCGTCACCCGCGCGGCCTGCAATTCCAACAGCTCGCCCGCCATGTCGACGACCGATTCCTCGGCCGCCTGTTTTTGCCGCGCCCACACCTGGCCGCCGATCTTCGCGAGCTTTGGCTGGGACTTCGTGCCGCCGACATATTTCTGCACCAACTCGATCTTCGTCGTCGGCACGAAGATCCGCGTCTGCTCGGCGAATTCCAACTCGAGATGCTCGACCATCTGGCCGTGCTTCTCGATCATCTTCATGCCGCGGTACCGGCTGATCCCGTGGCCCAGATGCACCACCAAATCGCCTTCTTGCAGATCGATAAAGCTGTCGATCGCCTTGCCCAGATGGCGCCGTGTCGGCCGCCGCACCTCCTCCCGCCGAAACAACTCCGAGCCTGTCAGCACCACCAATTCGCCCGTCGGCGTCTCGCCGCGCACCAGCGGTCGCGGTCCTGCCGGCCGCCCGCCCGGCGGCGCGGGAGCCCGCCAGCGAAATCCGTTCCGCAAACTTCCGACCGCCACGGACAACCGGCCGCGATCCGACACCTCCGTCGTGCCGAAAATGTCCGCCAACCGCCGCGCTTCGGCGTCGGTCCGCGCGACCATCACCACCTCGGCCTCGCCCGCCACATGGTCGAGTTCCGCTCGAACCCGCTCGAAATCCCCGCTGAACCGCTCGACCGATTCCATCCCCAACCGACACGCCGATTCGTCCGCGGTCTCCGCCAGCCCGCCCGCCGTCGCCACTGCGAACCGCGCCATGCCACCCATGAATTCCTGGATCGAAACGTAGTCCTGCGGCCGCTCCACGCGGCTCAAGTACCGTTCCCCCTCGTCGCGAACCGCCCGCCCGTCGAGCAAGAGAATGGTCGCCGACGGCGGCAAATGCGCGAGCAAACTTTCGCGTTCCGCCATCGCCTTCGGAAACGACGCCAGTTCCAATTGCGGCAACGTCTCCAGGCTCCGCTGCGTCGCCACGTCAAACCGGCGAATCGATTCGAGCTCGTCGTCGAAAAAGTCGAGCCGCGCCGGCAGATCGGCGTCCAACGGAAAAATGTCGACGATGCCGCCCCGCACCGAGAATTCGCCCGGCAAACTCACCGCCGGCACACCCTCGAACTGCTGTTCGACAAGCCACGCCAGCAACTCGGCCACCGCCAACCGTTGTCCCGCCCGCAAGGTCCGCGCGCCGCGGGCGAGCGTCGCGGGCGTCGGCACCGGCTGCAGCAGCGCCTGGACGCTCGCCACCACAAACGCCGAACCGCCAGCCGCGGAATCCGCCATCGCGCCCGCGGTCGTATTCGCGTTGGTATTCGCGTTCGCACGTGAATCCAACCGCCGCAGCGTTCGCAACCGCTCACAGAAAGTCTCGTCGTGCCACACCCGATCGCCCGGTTCCGCCTCCCAGGCCGGAAACCGCCATGGTTTGCGATCCGCGAACATCTCGATGTCGGCGCACAGCTCATCGACTTCGCCCGGCTGCGCACAGACAACCATAAATGGCCCTGAGGCCGCTTGGGACATGGCGCCGGCGAGCACCGCGGCGGTCGAACCCCACACCCCGTCAAACGATACGCTTTTGCTCGTTCGCAATCGCTCCAAAGTCTCCCAGAAACCTGGACGCTCCAACAATCGCCGGGACAGTCCGCGCAGAATCGGCATCCCGTCGGGCAATGGCAGCGGCGTGTCAGAGGGCGGCGTGTCAGAGGGCGGCGTGTCGGACGGCAGCGTGTCGGACGGAATCGGCTTGGACGGAACCGGCTTGGATGGAACCGGCTTGGATGGAACCGGCTTGGATGGAACCGGATTCGGTCCTCGGGAAGAAGCGCCGGACGAAGGCTTGGGTGGGACATTCATGAGCCAAACCACTCCGTGACCACTCGTCCGTTGGAAAGCCGATGACGCTCGCCCAGCCTTCCGGCCAACTGCTGATCCGGCCGCACGCCGAGCGTCGAGAAGAGCGTGGCCGTCAGGTCGGCTGGCGACACGGGCCGCTCCTCGACCTCCGCCGCCCAGCGGTCGGTTCGTCCATACACTTGGCCCGCCCGAACGCCGGCGCCAGCCAGCAACGCGGTGAACGCGTGTGGCCAGTGATCGCGGCTCGCCCACGGCCGGCTGATCCGCGGCGTTCGGCCAAATTCGCCCGTCCAGACCACAAGGGTCTCGTCAAGCAGTCCGCGTTCGGCCAAATCCTCGATCAGCGCCGAGTACGCTTGGTCGGCTCGGGGCAACAGACTGTCGCGACAGAGCGGAAAGTGGTTGCGGTGCGTGTCCCAAGGATTGTTCGCCATCCGCGCGCCTTTGCCGTCCGCCCAGTCCTGCGGCTCGCTTCCCCAGTACACCGTGACCAGCCGAGCGCCAGCTTCCACCAGCCGCCGCGCGAGCAACATGGACTGA
>JBIKVL010000938.1:0-2611 GCA_044356875.1 Pirellulaceae bacterium
CGCTCGCGCGGCTCGGCTGATCGGGAAACCGGCCGCTCGCGCGGCTCGGCTAATTGGGAGGGGCGACGCTGTCGATGGCGGTTCGCAATGCGCGGACGCGGGCTACTGTTGTCGCTCGTCCGGGAAAGACGAAATCCCAGCGCTGGTCTCCCGGCGCCCTGACGGGCTCGATTGGTTCGCTTGCGCTCGCGTGCAACTCCGTCGCGTTCGTCAGCGCCAAGAGATTCGCCACGTTCGCGGCGCTGACGCCCGCTCCCGGCATCACCACGATCCGCCCCGCCGCCTGCTTGACCAAACATTCCAGCAATCTCGCCCCTTCCAACGCGGTCGATGCCTGGCCGGATGTGAGCACCCGCTCAAATCCAAGCTCGATCAACGCCTCAAGCGCCTCCTGTGGATCGCGAGTCAGATCGAAAGCGCGATGAAACGTGGCGCCGAGCGGGCCGGCCACGTCGAGCAAGCGGCGACAAGCGGCACGATCCACATCGTGATCGGGTGTCAGCGCGCCAAAAACGACTCCGTGCGCGCCGGCGCGTCGAGCGGCCGCAATCTCCTTTTCCATCACGACAAGATCGAGCGGCGAATAGACAAACGGGCCGGCATGCGGCCGGATCATTGCCATGACTTCCAGCGGCGATAGCTCTAGGCATGCCGACAACAAGCCCGCGCCAGGAGTCGTTCCACCGCAAGCCAACGCGCCGCAAACCTCGATTCGATCCGCGCCGCCGTCGCGAGCCGCGATCGCCGAATCCAGCCGATCGATACAGATCTCAAGCCGCCGGCGACTCACGTGAGACGACTGGGCGACGGCAGCAGCCGCGCGCCTTCAACGGCGTCGTACACCGCGGTCACGGTCGTTACGGCCAGGAATTCTCGGCGAGTGGTCATGGAAGCGTTACTTCGGCTGGGGCAACAACAGTAGCGAGTTTTCGGCGAAAGCAACCTCTCCGTCCTTGCCGTTCACACGGTACTGGACCTTGAGCTGCTTGACTTGGCCCGGGGCCGGATCGCCGCCCAAGCCAGCGTTCGAAACGCCGCCTTCGAGCATTATCAATCGCGAGTCGCCCGCTTGCTTGCGGACAATCGCGGTGACGTCCTTCCATGTCGAACCGGCACCGTATTGGGCCTTCACGATCTCGATCTTCGCCTTCTCCATTCCGGCCTTGTTCAGCGCTTCGAGCACTTGCGGACCGGCCGTTCCGAGCTTCTGAGCGATCGCGACCACCGCCGCCCGCGCGTCTTCCTTCAGATCGGCGCTGTCGCTGAGCCGCGACGCCAATTGCAACGCTCCCACGCTGGGATACCGCTTGAGCACTTCGAGCACCATGCCGCGTTCCGCCTTGGCGTTGGTGGCCGCCAAAATCTGTTGGCACATTTCCAAGCGTTGGGAATCGGGCATGACGAACTGGCGAGCGATGCGGATGTAGCCACGCAAGGCCCGCGTGCGGTACTTCTCGCCCGGCGCCGACTTCGTCAGATCGAGAAGCACCGGAGCGGCGTCGATCGTCGACCATTCGCCCAGCAAGCGCGTCGCCGCGTCCTGCAGCTTGTCGTCGGTGCTCTTGGCGGCGGCATGAACCGTCGCCAGCGATCGAGTTCCGCCGACCGCCGCGATCACCGGCAGCAGCGACACTTTCGTGGCGACGTTGCCCGCGTCGATGGCGTCGGCCAGTGTCGCGGCGCACGCTTCACGATCCGGCATCCGCACGCAGGCGGTTTGCAACGCTCGCAGCGCGACCGCTTCATCCTCGGCCCGCTTTGGCTTCACCGCCGCTGCGACCAGCAGCGGCAGTTTGGCGGCGGTGATGGTGTTGCCGAGCGCCGTCAACGCGGCGGCGCGAACGGCGGCACTGGGATGGTCCAGCGCGGCGACAAGCGTCGGCCCGGCGTCGATCCGCCGCTCGCCAATCGCCTCGATCAACACCGGATAGCTCTTCGCATCCGCCTTCGCCAGCCGCGACACCAACGCGTCGTTCACTTTCGGGTCGGCAATCTCGACGAGCGCCGACCGAGCGGCGGCGGCGATGTCGGCATCAGCGTCGGCGGCGTTGGCGACCAACGTGTCGAGGCAGGCCGCGTCGCCCACTTGTCCGAGCGAACGCAAGGCGGCGACCCGCAGTTCCTTCTTGCCGCTCTCCGCCGCTTGGCGAACCGCGCGCAGCGCGACCGGTCCCGCTTGATCGGCCAACGCGAGCAGCACGAGTGGCGCGCGGTCAGCCGCCGCTCGATCCAGTTCCGCCGCGAGCAGTTCGGCGATCGACGCATTCTGAATCTCGCGGACCACTTGCAGTCCCAGTCGAAAGCGGGCCGTTTCCGACGATCGCAACTGCTCCGCCAGAAGCGCCATGGCGGCGGCTTGCCGCGTTTGGGCATCCGGCCCCGGAGCGAGCCGCGCGAGGATCGCGCCCCGCGTCGCTTCGAGACGCCGCTGCAACGGCACTTCTGCCTGTCGCACTTCATCGTAAACCGCCGCTGCCTCCGCCGCCTTCATACCGGCCAAGCGTTGCTCGGCGACCAACACGCAACCTTCGGCCACCGCCGACCGGGCGGCGGCCGGCACTTCAGCCGCCGTCAACGCCGACCGCAATGCCTTCGCGGCGTCCTCGTTGCC
>JBIKVL010000076.1:0-9524 GCA_044356875.1 Pirellulaceae bacterium
CGGGAAGAGCCCGCGACCGTCATCGGCCATTTGAGCCAGCCGAGCGTCGGCGAGTTCGTCGAAGCGGTCGGCGATTGGGTGCTCGACAAACAACATGGCCGCCAATTCCGCGCGGCCGCGTTGCGAACGGCGCAACCGTCGTCGGTCGAAGGTATCCAACGCTACCTAGGTTCCGGGGCGATCCGCAGCATCGGCCCGCAACTGGCCGAAAAAATCGTCGGCATCTACAAGGAACGCACGCTCGAAGTCCTCGACAAGTCCCCCGACATGCTGCTGCACATCCGCGGCATCGGTCCGAAGCGGTTCGAACGGATCAAAGCCAGCTGGGAGGAACAACGCGAAGTCCGGCGGATCATGCTGTTCCTGCAAGAGTGCGGCCTGGGAGGCGGTGGCCGGGCGATCCGGATCTATCGGCGCTACGGGCAGGCGGCGATCGAAATCATCAAATCGAACCCGTACAAGCTGGCGGACGACATCCGGGGCATCGGCTTCAAGACGGCGGATGCGCTCGCCCGGAAATTGGGCATGGCGATCAACGCCCCGGCTCGCGTTCGCGCGGGAATCCGCTTCGTGCTGTCCGAACTGACGGGCGAGGGCCATGTCGCCTGCCCAGAGACGTTGCTGGTGGAACAAGCGTCGAAGCTGTTGGAGGTGGACGAGACATTGGTCACGGAGGCGATCGAATTCGAACGAAGCGAGAATCGTGTCGTCCGCGAACCGGTCGATGGCGACCCATGGATCTATCTGATCGCGCTGCATCGCGCCGAGGTCGGCATCGCGCAATCGGTCCACAGGCTTGTTGCGGCCGATTCGCACCCGCTGCCCACGATCGACACCGACAAGGCGATCGAATGGGTTGAAAAGAAGCTGAACTTGCCGCTGGCTCCCCGCCAACGCGACGCGGTCCGCGAGGCGTGCCGCGCGAAGTTTCTGGTGATAACTGGCGGACCTGGAGTGGGAAAGACGACCATCGTCCGCAGCATCCTCGAGATTTTCTTGGCGAAAGGAAAAAAGTGCCTGCTCGCGGCGCCCACAGGCCGAGCGGCGAAACGGCTCTCCGAGTCCACCGGCCGGACGGCGAAAACGATTCACCGGCTGTTGGAATTCGATCCGTCCAATGGCGAATTCCTCCGCGGACCAAACCGGCCGTTGGAGGCTGATCTCGTGATCATCGATGAGGCGTCGATGATCGACATTGTGCTCGGCCATCAACTGCTGCGCGCGGTTCCTGATTCGGCGGCGGTGCTGCTGGTGGGCGACGTCGATCAGCTTCCGTCGGTCGGACCGGGCACCGTGCTGGCGGATTTGATCGCGTCGCAAGCGGTTCCCGTCGCGCGGCTCACCGAGATCTTCCGCCAAGCCCGCGAAAGTCGAATCATCACGGCCGCCCACGCGATCCATGCTGGCGAAGAACCCGAGACGGCTCCGCCGGGCGATAAAACCAGCGACTTTTACCTCATCGAAGCCGAGACGCCCGGCGCGATCCGCGACATGGTCGTGCGGATGGTGTCGGAGCGGATTCCGGCACGCTTTGGCATCGACCCCAAACGCGACGTCCAGGTATTGGCCCCGATGCACCGCGGCGAGCTCGGCACGCAGTCGCTCAACGAAGCGCTCCAGAATGTTCTCAATCCGAAAGGCGACGCGCCGGAGATCGAACGCTTCGGCACCGTCTTCCGCTTGGGAGACCGCGTGATCCAGACGGAAAACAGCTACAAACGCGACGTGTTCAACGGCGACCTGGGAGTGGTCCACGCGATCAATCGCGTGGAGCAGCAGCTCACGGTCGCCTTCGAGGGCCGCGAGGTCGAGTACGACTTTGGCGACTTGGATGAATTGCAATTGGCTTACGCGTTGTCGATCCACAAGAGCCAGGGGTCGGAATATCCGTGCGTGGTCATCCCGCTCCACACCCAGCATTTCGTAATGCTCCAACGCAACTTGATTTACACGGCCGTGACGCGTGGCCGCCGCTTGGTCGTGCTCGTCGGCCCGCGCAGGGCGCTGGCGATGGCGGTCAAGCGGCAAGACCAGGAGTTGCGTTACACGGCGTTGAAGCAACGGTTGGTCTCGCGTTGACCCTGGAGCCGGCCCCGTGCTACTTTCCCCCCAATGATTAGTTCGACCTGGCATCGAGAGCGAGTCCGTGAGTCCCGTGGAATCGCCGCGTCCCTGTTTCGCGGCTTCCTCGGCCTCGCCGAACGGCCCTACGCCTGGGTTGTGGCGTCTCGCAATCGGTCGTTCGATTCAGGAAAATCGCTCATTCGGCGAGTCGCCGTGCCGGTCGTCAGCGTCGGCAATCTTTCTGTGGGCGGAACGGGCAAGACACCGCTGGTCGCGTGGCTCGCGCAGTGGTTCCTGGATCGAGGCGTGCGGGTCGCGTTGGTGAGTCGCGGGTACGGGGCCGCCGTCGGCGAAGCGAACGACGAAGCGCGGGAGTTAGCGCTTCGGCTACCGCATGTTCCCCATCTGCAGAACCGCGATCGCCATACCGCTGCTCAACAAGCGATCGAGCGGCACAACGCGCAGCTCATCCTGCTCGACGACGCCTACCAACATCGCCGCCTCCATCGCGACCTCGACATCGTGCTGCTCGACGGCCTCGACCCGTTTGGCGGCGAACGGTTGCTGCCCCGCGGCCTACTCCGCGAACCGCTCGCGAACCTGTCTCGCGCCCACGTGGTCGTGCTCACTCGCGCCGACCTGTTGGGGGAAGAATTGCGGGAAACGATCCGCCGGCGCGTCCAGCAGTTCGCGCCACACGCGTTGTGGCTGGAAGCGGGCGTGCGGGTCGATCGCCTGCTGAGCCATGGCAGCTTGCCAGCGACGGCCAACCAGGCTGATGCCGACGTTCTTCCCGCCGAGACGCGGCCGGCCAAGGCGCCGTCCGCCGAGACGCCGTCCGCCGAGACGCCGTCCGCCGAGACGCCGTCCGCCGAGACGCTGTCCGCCGAGACGCTTCGCGGGCTGCCGGTTGGCGCGTTCAGTGGGATCGGCAATCCGGCCGGTTTCCGCCGGACGCTCGAAGGGCTGGGAGCGACTATTGTCGGGTGGCGCGAATTTCCCGATCACCATCGCTTTGATGCGAAGGATCTCGGCCTGTTGGATGCTTGGTCGGCCGAGCTAACGGTGGCGAAAGCGATCGTCTGCACGCGGAAAGACTGGGTGAAACTCGACCGCGGCCAACTTGGCGGACGCCCATTGTGGGCGCTCGACATCAGCCTCGCGTGGCGAACTCCGCTGGCAGCCTTGGAAGAGCGATTGGAAACGCTCGGCCGACGCGCCAATCGCCTTGGCTCGGCGACAACGGGGGCTGGCTGAGTCATGAGTGTTCTTGGGTCCCGACGGGGCCTAGGAGTATTTGGGCTCCGATCGGTAGGGGTGAGCGATAAGGCGTCGGAGATTTTCGAGCCTATTCGATGGTCGAAGCCAACCCCGCCTGTCACGAGAACTTGGTTGTTCGGCCGCCGTGCAGACTTGCCCGAGTGCCCGTCAACCGTTATTGTGGACGAGAAGGTGTGTGGTCTCTGGAGAACGTTATAAATGAGCCTGACCTTATCTCAGTTCGGCATCGACCGCCTTGACATGCAGCAGCGAGTAGAGTTGATCGGTCTGATTTGGGACAGTCTTCCCGACGATGTCCACTACGATCCCCCTGCCTGGCATGTCCAAGAATTGGAGCGGCGAATCGCGGCCGCCGACGCCAACCCAGGAGCCGCTGAACCTTGGGAGACGGTCCTTGCGCGATTGTCGAACAGGTCATGAGTTTGCCCGTAGTCCTGCGCCCTGAAGCCGTAAAGGACACGGCAGAGGCGATTGGCTATTTCGACGGATTGCGACCTGGATTGGGTCGGACCTTCTTGATTCAAGTTCAAGAGGTTCTGCTTCGAGTTTCAAGCATGCCCGAGAGTCATGGCATCGTCTGGATGAATGTTCGTGCTGCGCGGCTGCGGCGGTTCACCTATGTCGTTTATTTCCGTGTCCACATAGATCGTGTGGAGGTGTTGGCCGTGGTTCAGGGCAACCGTGACGCTGCCGCCTGGCAGAGCCGTGAGTGAAATCCCAGTTAGGCCGAATCAATCCGTTGGAGCATGCTCGCGATCGCGTCGTGCGAAACGCCGAGGCTTTTCGTTCGGCGTGGGTGAAAGATAAGGCGTGGGAGTTTTTCGAGTCTATTCGATGGTCGAAGCCAACCCCGCCTGTCACGGGAAATTGGTTGTTCTCTCTCACGGCAATGAACTCACGGAGACACAGAGGCACGGAGACTTGGCGACAGAAAAGACACTGATGAAATGGGACGAGCTGCCGAAAGTGACCGTCCATAATGCGATGCCGGGGAAATGAAGTTGTGTTTTCCGGAGTGGTTGCCGTCCTTCTGCCCGCTGAGCCATAGAAACGCCAGCAGGGATAACAACGCGATGCAGCGGATTCGCGGTAGAATCGGGCCTGATAGACAGTCGAAGTTCGCGAGTCGCTGATCGCTGGCGTTGGGGCGGCAATGGAGGGGCGTGTGGCAGTCACAACATTTTCTCCTGGGTTTCGGTTATCCGCTGTCGATCTCGGTGTTGTGACGCTCGGAGCTGTCGGGGCGGTGGCATCTGCATTCATCGACACTTCCTGGTCCCTTGCCATGGGGCTTCCCGTGGCCCACTTCTTTCTCTTTTGCAATGTGTTCCGAATATCCCGTGCGCTCGAACTGCTTTGGGCAGGCATCTTCTTGATTCTTGCCGGAGCCACTGTGGCGTGGAACGTGCCCGGATGGTCGACAACGGTGATGGTGGCCATGTGCGTGACGCTAGCGGTGGTTGTCGTGGAAATGCTCAAGCCGTCTTATCACGGCGTCGGTTGGCGGCGAATCAATCCACGCCTGCCTGAATGGTGGGCAGAAAATGGCCCGGCCACCGAAAACGCTAAATAGGACGCTATATCAGTCAGCGGACAGAATCCATTGGTATGGATGATCGATAGTCCGCTGCTGGTTCGCGGTCCCGTTTCCGTCCGGATGGGTCATCTCACGGAGCCACAGAGGCGCGAAGATTCATCCGAACGCGATGGGCGGCCGGCCGGCAACCACCGTCGTTCAAGGGCAACGAGGCCTCGGCAGCTGGCCATCAGCAACATGCCGTTGTTTTTCATTCGCAGGTTGATGACTCGCCGAATACTGCTTTCAATCGCTTCGCTGCCGCACTGCTTGCTTCCGTAACGCGACGAGGTTGGCAGTAGATCCCGTACATCCAAACCGCGAGACCTCCAAGCAAACGCAATTGAGCTCGGCGATCTCGCCCTCGGTCGAGCGGATAACTGAGACTCCGGCGAAACGCGTCTTGCTTTGCTTGGAGGGAGGACTCCCGCAACTCCCCGCTTGAACATGGTCCATCCCTCCTTGGAGTTGGCTCACACCTCCGATGTGAAACGGCAGAGTCTAACCAATCCGGTCGCGATGGCCGATCTCACTCGATCCCCCCTTTCCGTGGATCCGATATTCGGGAATGCGCTACAGGCAGTGGCGCCTTTCGCAAACTAGACTTCTGCTTCCCTGCGCTCGCTCGCTGTCGCTTGGTGGCCGGGGATCGCGTGCTTATCCCGCCAAGCCGGACATTCGCCTCAATCACCATCATGAGTTTGAAGATGAAACCCTGGTTTTCATGGGGTACTTTGGTTGATTTGTGGAAGTCGCGGCGAGAACGCTCCCAGGCCCGTCGCGGCCGCATGGGCCGCAATCGCGAGCGTTTTTTTCGGAGCGAGCCGCTTGAACCTCGCATCCTGCTCGCGGCGAATCTTGACTTTCTGGCCAGCGCCAGCACGCCCCATCAACTGACGCTGCTCGCCGATTCCACTCGCGTGCAGATCGTGGCATCGAACGATCCCTCCCAAGTGCTCGCCTCCGAGTTGCTCGCCAACATCACGGGCGGCGTCCGGGTTGCGGGAAATGGCTTTGATCTTCAACTGACTATTGATGCCAGTTTGCCAGCTATCGCGGGCGGCGTGGTGTTCGATGGCGGAACTGGCGTAAATACCCTGATCGGGCCGGCCGCCAATGCCACCTGGACCGTTCCCGGCACAAATACCGGCACACTCGCCTACGAAAACGCGGCGGTTCAATTCACGGGTGTCGAAAGTCTCACAGGTGGCGCCAGCGGCAGCGACCACTTTATCGTGCTGCCGAGTGGCCGTCTGAGCGGCACGCTACGCGGCCAGCCAAACGATGCCGACAGCCTGACCGTCGAACTGCAGGCCAACGTCAATACCCAAACATTGGCACTCGTGGCTGGTGCGACTCCCTCAAGCGGAATGGTCCAACGCAACGGGGTGACCGCGGTCGCGTTTGCCGACATCCCACAAGCCATCGGCCTGATGGTGGTCACTACACCGCTCGCCGATTCCGTCGAAATGGTTACCGGCCAAACTGCCGGCACGCTCGACGTACGGAGCACCAACGCAGTCGCCACATTCGCCGCGGTGAACGTGACGCTGCGAACAGGAGTCATCGTTGGCGTGGACCTAGCGGGCGGAAGCGACTCGTTGACGATACCGGCCGCCACCATGGATCAAGTGTTCCTTGGAGGCGAGATGGAGGTCGATGGCGGGGCTGGCGCCAACACGGTCGTGAGCCAGGCCATGCTGAACGCCTGGAGTATCACCGCGGTCAACGAGACCACGCTCAACGATGTCGTCCGTTTGTCCAATGTGCAAAACCTGACCGGGGACGCGGGGCGGGATCAGTTCATTTTCGCCAACGGTGCCGCGCTGAACGGCACGGTCGATGGCGGCGGCGGCCAGAATACGCTCGACTATTCGGACTACCAAACGCCCGTCTTCGTGAATTATGGAACCAACGCCGCGACCGGGACTCTTTCGGCCCTTCACTTCGACACGCTTGTCGGCGGCGCTGGCAGCGACACCATAACGGGTCCAACGATCGACTCGATATGGCGAATCGATAGCGAAAACGCCGGCGTTATTGAAAACGCGGGGACGACCGTCCTGAGTTTCTCGGCGATCGAAAACCTGACCGGCGCCGCGACGCGGCGGGACGTCTTCATCGTTGAAAAAGAGGGCCGCATTGCCGGCACGGTGGCGGGATCGTCAGCCGGACTTGGCGGATTGATCGTGCAGAATCCGGACGACGAAGACGACAGTTTCACGGTCGTCAATCCCGAGTCGGGTGGCCAATCGAAGACCGTCACGGTCCATGCGAAGACGGTGACCTACGCAGGTTTGAATCCCTTGGTTCATGGCGCGCCCGACACCGATGCGGTGATTGCGGGAGGCGAAGTCGATAGTCAGTGGCGATTGGGCGACGCGACGGCGTCGGGCTTCTTGACGCTCAGCAATCTGTCAGGCCGCTTCTTTGATGCCGCCACGGGAACGCTGTCCACCTCGCTCACATTTCCCAAGCCGACTTCATCGCTGACACTGGCGCTGGGCGAGGCGGCTACCGCGTTAACGCTTGAACCGATGGCCGGACCGCTGCATGTCGCCATTCAAGCTGGCGAAGGGCTCAACACGCTGCGGGCCTCCGACGGCGCGAACCACGTGTGGACATTGACAGGCTTCAACACGGGAACGGTTGATGGTTACGGCGCGACAGTGGCTTTCTCGGGTATTGGAACGCTTATTGGCGGTGATCAGGATGACACCTTTGTTTATGCCAACAACGCGGCTGGCTGGGACGGCATCGATGGAGGCGAAGGCGGCATGGATTCGGTCGATTACCGTGGCACAACCAAAGGCGTCACGGTGCGACTGGGTGTCGGCATTACGAATATCGACACGGTGATTGGCGGCTCGGGTGTCGACACGCTGATCGGCGTGGCGGACGACAATGACTGGACGATTTCGTCGGCCAATAGCGGCCATGTCGTTACCAGTCGGCATTCCGTCACGGAACTTGACGCCGCCACAGTGGTCGACGTCACCGCGAGGACGATTCGCTTTCCTATCGGGAAGTTTTTTTCGAATAGCGAGCGGGTGACTTACGTTAGCGATCTGACGGGTGATACTAGCGGGCTAACGTCGAATCAGAACTACTTTGTCCGAGTAATCAACGCCTCCACTATTCAATTGAGCCTCGCGGAGGGTGGCCCCGCGATTCCACTCGGAAACAGCGTGTGGGCCGATGGCCATAGCCTATTAATCCATGAAGAGTTCGAGATTAACCGCGTCACGTTTAGCGGATTCGAGAATCTATTGGGCAATGTGGGTAGCGACGCGTTCATTTTGGAAGGTGCTGGCGTCACAGGCTATCTCGATGGATCAGCGGGCGCCAATCGCCTCGACTATTCGCCTTACACCGCGGCCGTGACCGTGAACCTGGGTCCGACGTCAGCCGGCTCGACTACCGGCGCCGCGGGCGGCATTCGTAACATGACGAGCATTGTCGGCAGCAGTGGCGTCGATACGTTGCTGGGACCCGACCTGAACGCCACGTGGGAAATCACCGGCGTTGACTCTGGGTCGATCGATCATGTCACGTTCACCGGCAACGGGATAACGCTGGCGAGGGCCGTCACATTCGCGGGCTTCGAGAACTTAACCGGCGAATCGGGGTACAAAGACGCCTTCATCGTCCGTGCCGGCGGTCGGATCACCGGCCAGATCCAAGGCGGCGCCGATCGCACGGCCAGTCTCGCGATCGAAGACCCTGCCCAACTCGGCCACCTGGCAATCGTGATGCCCAGCTCGAACGGAGCCGGCACGATCGCCGCGAACACGATCTATGCCAATACCAGCGCGGTCTCGTTCGCCGGGATCGGCGAGCCCTTCGAGTCCGATACGTCGGTGACAGGCGTTCTGACGTTGAGCAGCAACTTGACCGGCGTGGCGCTGGCCCTGACACAGGACGTCCATGGGGACCTTACGCTGGGTTCGGTCGACGCGTCGGTCACCTTTTGGAACTACGCGACGAGCCAATTCGACAGCGGTTCGCTAACCGCCGCCATTCCGATTGGAACCCAACGCGTGGAACTGGCTGGCGGTGGTAGCTTTGCGATTGGCGGATTGAATCTGGCCGGCGCTAGCCTCACGAGCATCGATGGCGGCGACTATGTGTTCACTGGGAACGTCCTCACAGGCGGTGGCAGCATCAGCATCACGCCGCCCGACCGCTTCAATAACGAGACGAGTCGCAATACGGACAGCACGATCACGGTCAATGCCGGCGTCGTGTTGAATACTCGCCGCACCGACAATTTGGGAACCTCCATCGGTGACTCGGGCGACATCACGCTCGAAGCCAACAGCGTGACCATTCACAGTGGGGCACAACTCTTGAGCTTCGACGACCGGGCGAGTCCGTCGAGCGCCGGTATTCCCCTGGGAATTCACAACCAATCGGCCCCCACCAATAAATGGTTGCCGGGCAAGTTGTACCGCGACATTCCCACCACCACTAGCGGTGCCGGTTCCGAACTGCGCGTCGACGTCATCACCGACAATGAAGGCAACCCGACGGTGATCCTCCGTTCCCCCGGCTCGGGCTACGCCGTTGGCGACACCGTCACCATCTCGCATCCGAACACGTA
>JBIKVL010000939.1:0-2599 GCA_044356875.1 Pirellulaceae bacterium
CCGCCCGCCAGGATTTCCTGACGCGCGGCGTCCAGCAGTTCGCGCAGTTCCTTGATGCCGCTGGTCACGGCGTTCAAAGCTTGGAACTTGCGGCGGCTTTCGGTGGCGAGCAATCGCGCGAGCGTCGTCTTCCCGGTCCCGGGCGGTCCGGAAAAAATCACCGACGCGAGCCGGTCGGCTTTGAGCAGTCGACGCAGGAGTTTACCGGCCCCGAGAAAATGTTGCTGTCCCACGAATTCGTCGAGCCGAGTGGGCCGCATCCGGGCCGCGAGCGGCTGCGCGCGTCGCAGGTTGGCGGCCTCGGAGCGGGCGAACAGCGATGCCATAGGGCTCCTCCTTAAACAGTGCCGACGAAGGAAATAAGGCGGAACGATACAACGCGACGCGGGACACAACGCGACGCGGGACACAACCCGGCGCGGGAAACAACGCGGCGCGGGAAACAACGCGACGGCCGATGGGTGGCAGCTCGACGGCCGTCATTGGAATACGCGACGAAAAAGAACACAATGAGCGTCGGTCGGTTAGACTCGAAAGCCGGTAGGTGCCCCATGCCGCTCCCCAACTCTCCCTCAGGCCATCCCGCCGCCGCTCCGTCGGCAGGCGGCGAGACACCCAAAGCGTCATCGTCCCCACAGAGCGATGGCGACGGGAAACGCGTGGCGGCGGGGTCTGTCGCGGCGCCCCACGACCGTCGCGTGTTGCGGCGAATCGCGCTGGTTTGCGTCGTGGTGCCGATCGTGACCCTGCTGTTGCTTCTGGGCGGCGCGCTGTGGCAGATTGAGGATTGGAGCCGCGACCTCACGACGAACTTCGCGAGAACCGATTCGCGACATGCCCATCCCGGTCTGCATCCCGTGACCACGGAGATCTTGCCCCGGGACGTGGCCGACGCCGTGCGGCAAGTCGCTGCCACGCTCCCTGGCTGGAGAGTCGTCTCCGTGCATCCAATCGGCGACGAAACACGGATCGACGAGAGCATTTGGGTCGCCGATTTGGTTCGCACCACCCGTTTGTTCCGCTTTCAAGATGACGTGAGTTTGACCATCGTGAGGTCCGACCACTCGACGGGAATTACGGCCATGAGCCGTTCGCGGGTCGGCGTTGGCGATCTCGGGCAGAATCCGCGCAATATCCGCGAGATTCTCAACGCGCTCCGTGTTCGTTTGGCCGAAATGTCGCGAGGGCGTCAAGCATAATGGCTTTTGGCCGCGTAGAAGAAATCATCCTGCTCTTGACGCTGATGGGGGCCTCGATCGGGGCCGCCAGCTTTGTCGGTTGGCTGTGCCTCGGACCGATCAATCGACTCGCGGGCCGGCTGCGGGCTCGGACTCGTTTCCAATTGAGCGACTTCTTTTGGCTGTTGATTCATGCGCAGTTGGCGTTGACCTACTGCGTGCGGTTTATCGGCCGCGAGCAGCGTTTTTTCCCAGTGATGCTCGGTTTCCTCACGCTGGCGGTGTCGGGCATGTGGGCGGGGAGCCTCAGTTGCCTGTCGCGGGCGGGAGTCGCGGATCCGCTCCGCCGCGCCATTTTCGTCCTGTTCATGGTGCCGTTGACGCTAACGCTGATGATGACCTCCGCGATCGGACTGATCGTTATCGGAGGAATGTGGTTGTCTCCCGGATTCGACCCGACGTTGCCCATGCAATTCGGCAACGCGACCGTTTTTATCCCGTATCACCCGTACTCGACCACCATCGCGGTCGTCTGCGTGCCGCTCGTCGGACTCGCGGTCCGCCGCGTCTCGTCGTGGATTGTCCGTGATCCGAGTGTCCGTGAAGCGCTCGCCCGCGAGGCGCTCGCCCGTAACTCAGCCAGCCCAGCGCAAGTCCGCGACCCGCTGGCGTCGCCTCGGAGCGGCTCGCCATGACCGGCCAATCATCGCGGCCGACCACCGCGACCACCGCGACTACCGCGCGTCGTGGCGATGCGCCATCGCAGTCCGCGCCGCTGTTGACGCTCGGAAAACGCTGGCGATTGTTCGCCTTCAAGCTGCTCTTCTCCGCCTCGCTGACGCTGTTGCTGTTGGAAGGCGGATTGCGGCTCGTCGGCGTCCGGCCTGTGTCGGCCTCGGTGCCGCGGCGGGACGAAGCCGAATTGTGCGCGGACAGGGATGTGGCCGAGGCCCAACGCCGCGACTGGATTCCCTGGCCCACGCCGATTCAATCGGCGACGCGTATTCCCGAACATCCGCGGGGCTACGTGGAGATCCGCCGCAACCGTCAGTCGCTACGCGAGGACAACGAGATACCTTGGCAGGCGCCGCCAGGCACTCGACGCATCGTCTGCGTGGGCGATAGCCATACCGACGGCGTCTGCTGGAATGAAGAAAGCTATCCCAACCGCCTCGAGTCGCTGTTGAACTCGGAACGCGGTTCCAGCGAGCCCCATGACGCATCGCCCCGCGGCCGTTTCGATGTCGTGAACGCCGGTTTTGGACCGTCGTCGCCGTATCAGCAGTTGTGGGCGTATGAGCGGGTGCATCGGCGTTTCCGCCCCGATCTGTTGGTGGTGTCGTTTTACGCTGGCAATGATTTGGCGGATTTGATGCGCACCGACCTACCGGTTCGCTTGGAACGGCGTGATGGTCGGTTGG
>JBIKVL010000940.1:0-2597 GCA_044356875.1 Pirellulaceae bacterium
AACCCAAGCCGCCCTAGTACCGGTTTTGGACGTTAGCAAGACGGAACAGTCCGCTCTGCCGAACTAGTACGAGATGATCGCGTCCATCCCGAAGATGTTCTGGCTGAAGCCGGTTTCGGGAATCCACTCATGCTTGTACTCGGGCCGGAACACGAGGTTCGTGTGCGGCTTCCAGTTCACGCCGAAGGTCGCCGCGTTAACCGAGGTGCCATCATTGTTCCACCATTCAACACGGGCACCGGCCTTCCACTGATCGTTGATCGTGTAGAAGAGGTACTGGTTGATACCGAGTGTCTCGTAGTCGCCGCCCTGGTTCAAGGCTCCGTTGCGGGCCGATAGCAGGTCGGACTGGAAGACATACTGCCACTTTTCCGTGAGCAGCACATCGACCACCAAGCTGTGCGAGTAGCCTTCGGTGCCGATCCAGCCCAGGTTGCCGCCGGTCGCCAGGTAGGTGACCGTCACTTCATCCAGCACCTTGTAGCTCAAGCCGCCGATGAAATTGTTGCCTTGGTTGAGGTTGGTGAAGCCGGTGTCCCAGCCGAGCGTCCAGCCGCCGTAGGCGGTCAGCTTGTCGTTGGCCACCCACTTGCCGAGCACGCCCGTATGGGTAAAGGGCTCGCTGTTGTTCATCGTGAACGAGTGGCTGTAGAAGAAGTTGCCCGTCGCGGTGACGACTTCGTAGCCCAGCGGCGTGTAGAAGTGGCCGATCTTGGCCGACAATTCCTTGTTGCCGATTTCGGCGTACAACTGGGGCAGTGCCCAGCCATAGATGCCGAAGTCGAAGCCGTTCTGGAAATCCCAGGTGCCTGGCGGATTGCCGAACGCCTGAGTGTTGTTGGCGTCGATGCCGTAGATCGCGTCGAAACGGAAGCCGAAGTCCAAGCCGCACTCGGCTTCGAGTTGCCGTTCGATGTAGAAATACTGCTGATGCAGGTGGACGGTGCCGGGATTCTGGTTGAAGAAGTCAGCCACGCTGTCCTGCGTGTGCGTGCCCAATTGCGTCCAACCGCCGATCTTGATGCCCCGACATGTCTTCGGGAACAGTTCGAACGGCTCGGGAGGAGCGCATTCGTCCTCGGGCGGGCAGGCGGCTTCTTCACCCATGGCCGCGTTGTGGTAACCCGCCAAGGCGGCGGAAACCGGCGGCGTGGCGTAAGCCGCGTCATCCTCGATCACCGCCGCCGCTGCGCGGCCGCTCGAGGATGGCGTGGCGTTGTAATCATATTGCTGAGCGACCGCGTCGCGCCCGAACATGGCTAGCGCGACGGCCGCTCCCAGGGACCACTTCGAAAGTTTCATCTGCTACACTCCCATCCATGAACCGTGTACTGAGGTCAACATTATCAGCTACGCCCGCCTGGCTAGCCGCCTACTATCCGGGTCGCCGTCGATCGCCGCGCCTATGACTCGTCGATGTTCGACTTCTCAGAAAAAGTATCGTCGGTGGAACTTTTGGCGTGTTAGGTTAAATGAGCGTCAGTTCGCCGCTGTTTTCACGGCCATGCCACATTTTGTGAAGCTTTAACGGTTGTGCGTAACTTAACGACCCTCGAACTGTCGCGGCCGCGACGTTCGGCTTCCTAGGAACCGCTTCATCCGTGGGAATCTACGATCGCGACTACTACCGGGACGACGACGAGCCATCCACCGCCGCGAGCGGCCTGCCGCAGACTTTCGTGGTGCGGCTGATCTTGGCGAATGTCGCCCTGTTCCTGCTCGACATGTTCTTCGGTGGTCCCCGCCACGGTCTCACCGGCTTCTTGGCCCTAAACAGCGACCTGGTCCGCGAGCCTTGGAACGCGTGGCGTCTCGTGACATACGCGTTCGTTCACAATCCGAGCGACATCAGCCACATCGCGTCCAACATGCTGGGATTGTGGTTCTTCGGCCGCGAATTGGAAATGCTGTACGGACGCTGGGAATTCCTGCGAATCTATCTTGCGGCCGCTATCTTCGGCAGCGCGGTGTGGTTGCTCAGACACGGCTTCTTCGCGGCCGGACCGGCCCCCAACCTGCTGCTCGGAGCCTCTGGCTCGATCGTGGCGCTCGTCATCCTGTTCGCCTTCCGCTTCCCCAAGCAGCAGGTCCTATTCATGATGTTTCTCCCGATGCCCGCCTGGGTGATGGGGGTGATTTACGTCGCTTACGACTTGTACGGCGCCAGCCAGAGCGCGGGCGGAATCGGCGGCGTGGCCTATGATGTCCATCTCGCCGGTGCCGCCTTCGCCGCGATCTACCACCTGCGGAATTGGAACCTCGGGAGAGCGGCGGACTACCTGCCGCGATGGATGCGTTTCCGTGGGCGGCGGGGCCGAGCGAACGTGGCAGGCGGCGGATGGCAGCGCTCGCGAACCATTAACCGGGATGACGTCCCGGAATTCTCGAATCGGGAACTGCGTGTCTTTCGTCCCGATCCCCCCGAACCGGTCCGCGATGATCTCGATCGACGCGCCGATCAAGTGCTCGCAAAGCTCCACCAATCCGGCGATAGCAGCCTGACCCCAGACGAACGCGCCACTCTCGAAGCGTACAGTCGTCGACTGCGGGAACGCCGCCGCTGACCTGCGTTATAGGCTCGGGGCCTCCAAATCCGC
>JBIKVL010000941.1:0-2596 GCA_044356875.1 Pirellulaceae bacterium
CGCTTCGACGTCGGCGGCGGCCGGCAGCGTGCCGGTCAGGTCCAACGACACCCGCCGGAAAAACTCGGCGTCATTGCAGACATCGGACGGCAGGATGCCGAGCTTCCGCAGTTTGTCCACAATCAGTTCGTCGACCTTCGTCGGCGTCGCGACCACCGGGTATTTCGGCCCCGTCTTTTCCGACACCGGCCGGATCACCGCGACCGGCACCACCGCGTTGTCATAGAAGACCACGACATGGGTGTCGCCCACGTCGCCCGTCGTCATCTGCCCATGTTCGTCGATCTTCGCGATCTGATCGTCGTTCGATTGGAACCGGCACAGCGGCGTGACATCCTCGCGGCTGCCGTCGGCCCAAACCGCCGTCGCGCGGAACGCGACCTTTTCGCCCGCCTTCGCCGCGACCACCTCGGCAGGGGTCACTTCGAGCGACTTCAGTGTTTGGACAGTGGAGGCGTCGAACTTGCCACCCTCCGCGATCCATTTCCGCAACACATGATGTTGCCAACTGCCCTTCGCGTACCGCTCGCCGCCCTCGTGGTTGTTCGCGTCCGTGGGCTTGGCAATCAGCAAGCTCTCGTCCGGTTTCTCCCGATTGATTCGCGGTTTGTCGCCCGCCGCCAACGAGTCATGATCGAACTTGAAGTCGAAACCAAACAGCGATAGTCGGAACCCGCCCCGGCCTTGGAACGAACCGTGGCACGATCGACCGTTGCAGCCCAAGCGTCCGAGCAGCGGCGCGACATGCCGCTGGAAATCAGGCGTCTCCGCCGCATCAGCCGCCGCGAACCGCTTGTCAATCGGCGCGATCACTGCGAGCTTGTCGACCTTTTCAACTGCCGCAGGACTCACGCCGTCCTCCGCGCGGACGCCCGAAGGCACCCCCACAGCCAGCGTTATCGCGAGGCCTGCCCAAGCGAAACAGCGCCCCGCTGTTATCAATGGCCATCGTCGCATGCGTTTGTACTCCAAGTGAAAAACCATCGCGAATATCAGTGGAAAGGTTCGTGAGGCTGAGCTGAATATTTGAAACGTGAGTTTGAATCGGCAGGTTCACGGGGCTGGTTTGCCGGTCGCCTTCGGCGGCACTTGAGTGGCGGGATCGGCGGCGGGCGTTGCAGCTGGTGTTGAAGGCTCCGTTGCGGGGCGACTCGCGGCAGGCTCATTCGCTGGGACAGCGGTCCCTTCGGAATCTTCCTCGACAGGTTTGACGTCCGATTTGGCAGCCGGCTTCGTGGCTGACTTGGACGTCGGCGGCGCGATGGACTTCGAGCCGGGCTTCGAGCCGGGCTTGGAGGCTGAATTCGAGCCGGGCTTGGAGGTGGGCTTCGAGGTGGGCCGAGCGGCGTTCTTGGCGCCCGACTTCGGTCCGATGCGGGGACGCGAGACCATCTGTTGAAACTGCTGCTCGACCTGAGCGGCTCGATTGCCGCTCGCGAGCTGTTCGTCGAGCTTCCGTAAACGCTCCGCGATCCGCTCGCGTTCCAACCGCAGCAGCGACTGCTGCAGTTCCCAATGTTCCTGGATCAACTGCCGTAATTGCGATTCAAGCTCCGCGGTTCGAGCCATTCGGAGGCGAACGGCGACCAGGTCACGACGAGACTGCGTCTTCCACAACTGCAATTCCAATTCGTGGCGGCGTGGGTCGCGTGACCGCGCCATGCCGATCCGCTCGCTGGCGCGGAACAAATCCTGGATCGCTTGGCCGTACTGAACGGGATTCATGGTCTTCAGCGCGGCGATCAGTTCGGCCAACTCCGGATGGTGCTGCTCGACGAACTTCAATGCGGCCAGTTCGCGTTCCGGCGTCAGCAACACGGGCGTGGCGCCAGCCGCCGTCTTTCGCCGCGTGGGCGGCTGGTCGGCGTTCGAGTCGCTTTTCTCGGCAGGCGGAGCGCCAGTTTGCGTGCCAGCCTGCGCCACGACCTCCTGTCGATCAGCCGCCGACAGCACCCGCGGCGAGTTCAACAGAGCGAACAGCGCGGTCAGCGCGAGCAGCGCGAGCAGCGGAACAGATCGAGCGACGTAACCAATCATGGAATGGCTCCCGCCGCCGGCTTGGCGTCCGGCACGACATGTGGCGAGCTATGCGGCATCGCCGTCGGCTCCATCGACGCTTCCGCCGAATCGTCCCCCATCGCTCCCGATTTCGCCGCGACCGCCGCGATCATCCAAGACGGCGCGTCCGCGACTGCGTCGATCGGCCCGTCTCCCGCCGCGTCCGTCGGCCCTTCTCCCGCTCCGGTTCCTGCCGCGAACAGGCCGCCAACCCCGTCCATGTCTGTCGGGTCGTCGCTGTCCCCGGCCAAGTCACCGACGACTAGCGGCCGCGTTTCGCTCCATAGCCGCGCAAGTTGCCCTGGAACCGAATCGCTCGCGGCGTCGCCGCTTGAACCGCTGGCGAGATCGCCGCCCGCATCACGCAGTCGCTGAGCCGCCCAATGATCCACCAGCGCGACCATTCCGAGGCAGGCGAGCGAACCGCCCACGAGCCACAATCCGATGACGCGCCATCGGCGTAGCGGCACTGTGTCGCGCAGATTGGCTGTGTCGCGCAGATTGGCTGTGTCGCGCAGATTGGCCGTGCCAAGTAGGC
>JBIKVL010000901.1:0-2724 GCA_044356875.1 Pirellulaceae bacterium
ATTGCGGGCGATCGGCGGAATGGCATACGCCAACGAACCGGACACGGCGGCGCCAGCGGCGGCCAATCCGCCCGCCAACACCGAGCGACGCGAAAGAGGGTGATTCATAGAGAGCTCGCTGTGAATGTGGAAAACGCGACCGCGAACAAGGTAGCAACGGCCTAAGGCTCGGAAAAGCTAGCGACGACCGAACGTGTCGCACAGCCAACCCTTTTGCCGCTCTTGGTAGGTGGGGCCTCCTCGAACGCTGGGCCAAAATCGCGGACCACTCCGTGGTCCGCAGCCGGCTGCTCCGGTGCCGGCGGTTCCGCGTCCTTCGCTACGCAACTGGCCGCTCTCGTTTCGTAGGACGTCTTCTCACATTCCGTTGGACCACGGAGTGGTCCACGACTTTGGCGAATCCGCTTTCGAACCGTTCGTCGGCGGCTGGGACCTCCCCGAACGCGAAAGGGTGGCTGCCGCCGAGACGACTCATTCCAATGAAAAAAACCGTGTCGTAAGTCACCATCGGAGGTGAGTACGACACGGTTTGGATAGCTTATAAACGATTTAGTTATTCTTGAAGGATTGCGGCTCCGGCAATACTTTGCGGGATCGATCCTCGGCGAAAAACCTTACTTCGGCAGGATAACCGAATCGATGACGTGAATGACGCCGTTGGCGCACTCGATGTCGGTCTTGACGACATTCGCCGCGTCAACCTTCACGCCGCCGTCCTTGACGGTGATTGTGACCGAGCCGCCTTGAACGGTCTTGGCTTCCTTCAGCTTCACGACGTCGGCGGCCTTCACGGCCCCAGGAACGACGTGGTAGGTGAGGATCGCGGTGAGCTTCGCCTTGTCCTTGAGCAACGCCTCGACGGTGCCGGCGGGCAACTTGGCGAAGGCCTCATCGGTCGGGGCAAACACGGTGAATGGGCCCGGCGACTTCAACGTGTCGACAAGTCCAGCCGCCTTCACCGCCGCGACCAGCGTCTTGAAGCTGCCAGCGCCAACGGCGGTGTCCACGATGTCCGCCTTCTTGGCCTTGGCTTCCGGAGCCGCATGGGCGATCGTCATCACCTTCTGCGACGGGCAGCCGCCTTGGACCGAGCAAGTCGTCGCTCGCCCGCGTCGACCAGCTTCCGCGCTACCCACAAACGCCGCCACCGCCACCACCGCCGCCAAGCTCAACACCAACTTACGCATGATCGACTCCTTGCCTCGAATGAGATACTGAACCTGTTTCCGCGAGGACTATAGGAGCGCGGCAAGCGGCCGCAGAAAAAATTCCATGCTTGGTAAGCTGCGCAAAGAAGACGCCGCTCCGCGTGGTCGGACTCCCAAACGAACCCGCGGCTAGCATGTAAACCTGCCGCCGCCGTCGCGCCCGCGGGCGCGCCTGCGCCCGCGGACGCGGACGCGCCCGTTCACGCGGCCGATCCCGGGCGATTGCCTCGGACTCGGGTCGACTCGGGATGAGCGGACAGCGCGACGTGGGATTCCAGCCCGATAATCCGCAGTTCAAGGCCATTCGCGGCGAACTCCGTTTGCAACCCGTGCAGGTTTTCCATGACCGAATGGTCGACGAGCTGCGCGTCGCTGAAATCGATCACGATATTCTTGTTGTCCAAGATTCCATAAGATCGAATTTGGCGGCGCATCAATAACCAGTTGCTAAAGACGGCCGACTTGCCTGCCTTGATGAGATAGGTATGGGGGTCGAGTTGCTCGACGGTGAGGAAAGGGAAGAAGATCGACCTGAGCGGCATGCCATTCATGAAGTGGATCACCAGCTTCACGCTGATGCCAATGAAAATCCCGACCAGCAAGTCGGTGGCCAACACGCCCACGATGGTGGAAACAAAGACGATCAGTTGTTCGCGGCCGACATGCAGGACATGCATGAATTCCCGCAGGTGGGCCAACCGCGAACCCGTGAAGATCAACATCGCCGCCAACGCGGCGAGCGGAATGCGGTTGAGCAACGCCGGGATGAGCGCGACCGACGCGAGCAGAAACAGCGAATGGAACATGTTGGCGTATTTGGTCCGCGCGCCATTGTCGATGTTCGCGCGGCTGCGGACGATTTCGGAAATCATCGGAATGCCGCCAAAAAACGCCACCATCAGATTCGCCGCTCCCACCGCCGTGAGATCGGCGTTCAGGTTCGTCCTGCGTTTCTGTGGGTCGAGGATGTCGACCGCCTTCGTGCTCAACAGCGATTCCAAGCTGCCGATCACCGCGAACAGCAACACCCACTTCCACGCGACCGGCGACCGCAACGCTGAGAAGTTCGGGAAAAACTTCAGGCCGGCGATATCCAAGGCGCGGCTGCCAACTTCGGCGGGGACATTCAACGGAACATTCACCAAATGCGACTTGGTCGACAACGTATACTCGTTGCCGAATAGAGAATACTTGTAGTCCTCGGCGCCAGGCGCTGGCATCCGCAACACAAAGATCGAGAGCGGCACCGCGACCAAGAGGACGAGCAGTTGCGTGGGGACCGTCTTGGAAAGCTTGGGATACAGCGCCGGAACCCCGAACATAATCGCCAACCCCGTCAAGCCAATGACCGCGATGAGCGGGTTGAAATGAGGAATCAACAGCGGCATTTTGAGCAACAGCGCGAGCGGTTCCAGCGAGTGATTGTGCTCGTCGCGCAGCAGGGCGGAGGGAATGCCCAAGGCGACCGGCAACTGCTTCGCCATGATGATCACGCCGATCGACGCCAACAGGCCAT
>JBIKVL010000214.1:0-6736 GCA_044356875.1 Pirellulaceae bacterium
GACGACGGGAAGAAGTCGCTGAGAATCCCGCCTTTCAGCAACCCGAAGGCGATTTGAATCACGCCAGCGACGACGCAAACCGCCAGCATCATGCGGTACGCTTCGAACTTCGGATTCTCCAAGCCGGCAGCCACCGCTTGGTCGTGGAACTGCATGACGCAGCCCATCACGATGACGATCAGGCCGGCCGCCGGCCCTTTAATCGTTAACTGGGAATTGCTCAGAAGGGTCGCGATGAGCCCTCCCGCGATGGCCGTGTAAACTCCGGCGATCGGCGGGCATTCGCTGGCGCTCGCAATGCCCAGGCAAAGCGGCAAAGCGACCAAGGACACCATGAATCCCGCTTTGAGGTTCGCCATCAATGGGCGAGCGGGTTGTTCGCGCTGGTCGCTCGTGAGTTCCGTCATCGGAGGCTGCTCTCCTGGAGCGCTGCCTCAGATGCATGCCGCCGGACGTCGAAATGGCATCGCGGCGCTTGGCAGTCAACTCCTCCCCTGAGTCTGCCCACGACCCGTCGGAATCACAAGCCAGACGATCACATTCGCGGAAATGTAATTTGCTCTCGAAAGCTTACTTTTGGCTCATCGAATCCGCCTTCGATCCCGTTCGATTCGCGAGCGACGCGCCGCGCCGCTGGCCCTCGGCCGTGATCCGCAGAGCAAGCTCGATTTCGGTGTAGGAGAAGTAATTCTCGGTCGAGCCGTTGAGGTGCCGGACGCGGACCTTATGAGCCAGTTCCGGCCAACTCAAGCCATTCGCCACATGCCAGATCGCGGCTTGAGCGGCGTTTTGAGGCACTTCGCGGCGTCCCACCATTTTGCAGAGCTCGATCACAGCCGAATCCTGGATGCGATCTTCGAGCGGCACGATGGTGTAGGCCATGCGGTTGTTGGGCTCTTTCTTGCCATGCTCCAGACAGACCGTAGTCACGGGGATCTTGCCGACCTTTTCGGGCCCGACGTTGAAAAACCCACCGCCCATGCCACCCATACCACCGCCCATACCGCCCATGCCGCCGCCCATGCCCCCCATGCCGCCCATTCCACCCATGCCGCCGCCCATCATTTGGCCACCACCCATGCCACCCATGCCCCCGCCCATACCTCCCATGCCACCCATTCCGCCCATACCACCCATTCCACCCATGCCAAATTGAGCGTTCACAGGCACGCCCGCGAACGCTTCGGGGAGTCGAATCTTCAGCGGCTTGTTGGTTTTGTTGGTGACCAGGACGTTTCCGCCCCGAGAGTCTTTGGGAATCAGGCGGACTTCGACTTCGCCCGCCTTCATCGCGGCGAACAGCTCGACTTCCACCGGCGCTTCCGCCACTTTGTTGGCCTTATCGCCCGCTCTGCCCGCAAGGCTTGGCGACGCGGCGAAGGAGGAAACGGCGGAAACGCTGGCCAGCCAGCAAGCGATGGTGGCGATCAGCGGGAAGCGGGAGATTTTCACGGGAATTCCTCCGGGCGAAGTCAACGGTCGCAGGGATAGGGTAGAAGGTGGCCGGTTCGCGTTGTCTACATCCGCGCGCACAGCATCGTAAACATAGTCGCAAGCTGCGATAAAGCCAAGAAAAATGACGTTTTCGCGGTTTCACACAGAGAAACGCTCGTCCCGGACGGATTTCGTGCCTTGACAGGTCAGGATACCTGGACCGACCGGGATGCCGTGATCGGTCAGGATGTCCTGGCCAATCGGAGCGGCGGTCATTCCACAAGCCGCACTCGAACCAGGCTCTTGTCGTCGCGAGCGAAGCAAGAATCGCCTGCGAAAGCCGGGTGCGCCCAGGTATCTCCCACAATCTTGCGGCGCCCCAGTTCCGTGTAGCCCTCCGGCGTCAGACGCCCCCGGATCAGTTCGCCGCTGGCGTTGAGCGCCAGGATTTGGTCGGAATCGCCGAGCCAAACGAGGCTCGCCTGCGGGTTGCGGTCGCGGGGGGTGAGTTGGTTTTTGTCAGTCCAAAGCATTTTCCCAGTGGCCAATTCGAAACAGACAAGGCCGTGTTGTTTGTCGAGCAGATAGACATGACGATCGCGATAGAGCGGCGGCGCCATCAGTCCCCGCAAATACCGGTTTTCTTCCCAGACAAGGCTGGCGTCGCCGAGTTGATTGCCTAGCCGGATCGCTTTCGAGCCTTCCCAGTAGCCGCAGACGACCACCAAGCCGTCGCGGAACAGCGGCGTGGCGATCGACACGCCATAGGTGACTTTGTAGGGAACTCGCCAATTTTCCCGGCCGTTTTCCGGCGACAGACTGAGAATGTGTTCCGGCGTCCATCCGATCAGTTGCCGTTGGCCGTTGTGCTCGACCAGGATCGGCGGCGAATACCCAAGCGAATCCGTCCCGCCCCGCCATAGCTCCTTGCCCGTTCGACGATCGTACGAAACGTAACAGCCATTGCCTGGAATGCCGGCATGCACAATCAACTGCTCGCCATCGACCAGTGGCGCGGCTGAATAGCCCCAGGTGGAAATCCGGGCTTGGTGTTCGCCCACCAAGTCTTTGCTCCATAGCACCTTGCCACTGGTATCCTCCAGGCAGAACACATGGCCGACCGCTCCTAGCGTGTAGACCAAACCGTCATGGACCGTGGGCGTTGCCCGAGGCCCCTTGGGATAGTCCAGTTTTCCATAAATGGCCGGGTAGACATGCTCCCAGAGCGGCTTTCCGGTTCGAACGTCGCGGCAAACAACGCGTTCGTGGTCAACGGGAGTCGCCGGGCGATCCATCGTGAACAGCCGCTCGCCGACAACCGCGATCCCCGAATAACCCGGCGCGATCTCTGTGGACCAGACGATCGGCAAGCGGGCGTCCGTCCAATTCTCGGGAAGTGGAGGATTGCGCCACGTGCTATCCGCGCGTCGGCCACGCCACTGCGGCCAGTCTTCCCCCGCGACAGTCGCGGCTGGAGGTGTCCCCGCTGGAGATGTCGCCGCTGGAGATGTCGCCGCCGGCTGGCGCGGCGGTTCCGCCGCGTGCGCCGGCGCCAGAACCATTGCCACCAAGGCCGCCGTGAACGCCGCACGACGCGTGCTCCGATGTCGACAGGCTAGTCTGGCTTGCATCGGCATTGATTCTCGAATGGCCAATCTCGATACGAACGGCTCGTTAAAACTCGTAGAGACGCAAGTGCGAATCGGCATGGGCGACGGCGACTTGGCGATGGTCGGGGGATACGCCCAGGCCACGGCCGTCGGCGGGCAGCTTGAAGCGAAAGAACTCGTTCGCCACATCCCCTTTCCAAAACAAAAGCCAGCCGCCGCCACCACCGGACAAGCCCATCCAGAAACCGTCCGGATGATGAACCACTCCCCAAACCGCCCCCTGCGTTTTCTCTTTCGCTGTCAAGAGCAGCTCGATCTTCCGCGCGGCCGGATCAACCACCGCCACCGCGACCTCGCCCACCCCTGCGAACGCGTTGCTGACATTCGTTATTCCGCCCAGCGCCAACCGAGCCCCGTCGCCGCGCAACGCGATGCTCCGCGCCCCGCCAATATCGGCCCGAAACGTCGTGTCGTAGAAATGCAACGCCTCGACTTTCGCGATCTCCACTCCCGGCGCCGCCACGCCCGGCGCCGCCACGGACTGGCCCGCCGCGTCGGCTGCGGCTGCTGCGGATGCCGCTGCGGCCGCCTCTGTCGGCAACAACGTCCAGGCCATCACCGTTCCGCGGTGGTCACAGGAATACAGCGTCGCGTCGTCCTTCCCGTAGCAGACGTTGTAGACATGCGACGAGTGCCCCGTCAGCGTGCGGACGAGCGTGCCGGTCGCGATGTCCCACTCCTTCACCAGCCGGTCGTTCCCGCAGGTCGCGACCCGCTTGCCGCTTGGACTGATCGCCATCGCCCGCACCCAGCCCGTATGAGCATCGACGACGCGTAGCGGAGCCGGCTTCTCGGCCGCCAACGGCCACCAGACCAAGCGACCGTCGTAACCGCCGCTTAGCAGTGTTTCGCCATCCGGAGTCGCCCCGAACGCCCGCACCCAACTGTCGTGCGTGGCCAGCGGCACAGCCGCTTTCGCGGCCACGTCGTAGCGATGAATCAGATTGTCCTCGGCCCCGAAGAACAGGTACCGGCCCTTCGGCTCCCAAAAACAGGAAGTCAACGGGCGGGTGTGTTTGAACTCGGTCGTCTTACGGATTTTGGCCGGATCGACCGGCGTCGGCGCCTGCGTCATGCGAGCAGCTCCGTGATCGCGTCTTTCGCCGGATCGGCGATCGGGAACTTGCGGCCGCCAATGTCGAATTCGCCCTTCGAGTCGACTCCAACCGCCCGCAGCAGCGTATGGAAGACGTGGCCATGATCGACCGCTCGATCGACGACCGCGGTGCCGTTGTCGTTGGTCTTGCCGATCACCGCACCCGGTTGGATTCCGGTCCCGCCGAGCACAATGCTCCAGGCGGTCCCCCAGTGGTCGCGGCCATAACGCGTGTTGATCTTCGGCGTGCGGCCGAATTCGCTCATCACGCAAACCAGCGTGTCCTGCAGCAACCCGCGGTCGGCGAGATCCGCGAGCAACGTCGCGAACGGCTGGTCGAACTCGCCCAACTGCTCGATGTGGAAATCGAAGTTCTCGTGATGCGTGTCGTAGTCCGCGTGGTTCACCTGGACATACGGCACGCCGCATTCCAGCAGGCGGCGGGCGAGCAAGCAGTGCTTGCCGAATTCGCTCGTGCCGTACCGCGCTTGGTCAGCCGCCGACTCGCGGCTCGCGTCGAACACGTCGCGGCGTTCCAGCAAGTCGCGCGCTTGCTGGAAAGAAAAGGTGTAGGCGTCGGTATCGGCCGAGCGGCGGCGGCCCGCGAACCGCTCGTCGCTACGCTGGCGGAACGCGTTGCGGCGCGCGTCGGACTCGACGCTGAGCCCCTCGGGCCGATCGGTGAACTTCGGCGGTTTGCCATCGTACATAATCACGTTGCTGAACTGCGGCCCGAGATAAGCCGCCTTGTGGCTTTCCGATTCGACGTTGCGTTTGCCCGGCGAACTACGAACCAAAATGTGGCCGGGAAGCGTGAAGCCGGAAGGCGTCAACGATTTCGCGGTGACGGCGCCCAGATGCGGATAATCGACGCCCTTCATCTCTTTCCGGCCGGTCGTCATCTCCACGACGCCACGGCCGTGGTCGCTGTTCTTTGTGTCCAAGCCCCGCACAATCGACAACCGGTGCATCTGCTTCGCCGTGTGCGGCAGCAGTTCGCAGATGTGAACGCCGGGAACCGAAGTCGGAATCGCGCGGAACGGTCCGCCAGTGTCGGTGTTCGGTTTCGGATCCCAGGTCTCCAATTGGCTCACGCCGCCATGCAGGAAGATGTTCAGCACCCGCTTCCCGCCCGCGCGGAGCGGCGCGGCCACTTCCGGCGTGCCCGCCATGACATGGCCTAGCGACAGGCCGCCCGCATAGCCACCCGCCACGAGGCCGGCCCACTTCCCCATCGCGGCCAACGCGCTCGAGCCGAGCGGCCCCGACGCCAACACGCCGGACGCGAACCCCCGCAGAGCCTCCCGGCGACTCTGGGCGTGCTCGGATGAACCACAAGCGGCATGTCGGGACATGACGGTTTCTCCCATCAATGACGGAATAGGAACTCTTTGGAATTGAGCAACGCCCACGCCAAATCGCGGAAGATGGCGGCCCGCTCGGCATCGTTCTTCGCTTCGCCGAGCCACTGCGTCGCCTGGTCCCGCTCAGCGCTCGTCGGTCCGCGACTCAACGCGGTCCAGTACAGCGTTTCGACAAGGCCCGCGGAAGTGCTGGCCGAAGCGCCCGCGGAATCGCTCACCAAAGTGCTCGCGGAGCGGAGCCAACCTTCGAGCCTTCCCTGGGGCGATTCGAGCCGCCGTTGCAAGTCGCCGTCGCTGAGCAACGCGAGCGCTTGCTTCAATGTGGTCTCGTCCGAGCGTTCACAGGCGCAGGCCAACAAGCGCTGGGGCTTGCCGAAGGTGGCGAGGAATCGATCTCCCTCCGCCGTTTTCTTGTCGCGATCGCGGCCGCGGCGCACGCCAGGCATCTGCCCCGCGCGGATCCGCTGCGAGTACCCACCGAACTCGACGGGCATCCCCGCCACATCGGCTTGGGCGTCGAGCAACACTTCCGCCGGCAATCGCCGCACCAACGCCCGCGCGAATAAGGCGTCGTCATCCAGCGTCGTCGCGTTCGGCTCGGCCGACAACCCGTAGACGCTCGAAACGGCCACTTCCCGCACGATCGACCGCAGATCGAAACCTTCACGCACCAACTTCAACGCCAAATAGTCGAGCACTCCTGGATGCGCGGGCGGGTTGGTGGGCCGAAGATCGTCCACCGGCTCGACCAGCCCTCGGCCCATCAGGTGATACCAGATGAAATTGACCTGCGTCCGCGCGAATGCCGCGTTCCCGGGGCTCGTCAGCCAGTTGGCCAGAAACTCGCGGCGGTCCGCGTTCGGTTCCATCTCAGGCGTGTCGGCGCCGAGAAAGCGCGGCACGGCGTCTTCACCAGTCCGCGGATTGCGCACTTCGCCGACATCCAGCACGCGGACGATCTGGTCGCCGACAAACTCATGCTTGTCGAGCTTGTCCTTGCGCTGGTTTTCGACAATCTCGTAATCGACCCGCGCGAACAGCGCCGTCCACTGGTAATAGTCGTCCTGCGTCCAGCGATCGAAAGGGTGGTTGTGGCACTGAGCGCACTGCAATCGCACGCCTTGGAACAGCCGACCGACCGTTTCCGCCCGCGCGATCGGATCGCGGAGCGA
>JBIKVL010000077.1:0-9460 GCA_044356875.1 Pirellulaceae bacterium
GGCTACGTTGAAGTTGGCCTTCGGCCAACAGGTACAACCGTCCTTAACTTGGGGTGAATCCGAGTGCCTTTAACCCTCCCTGTTTCAGCAGACGAAAGCTTCAGAGCAACAGTGACTTAACGCGAATTGAACGGTATTGGCGGTAAACGACGACGGGCAAGAGCGCTGGCGGTTAGCGGCGCGCCGAAGGCCGGGCGGCTTTCGCCGCTCCGCTTGGGGCATGGCGCGGGGAAGTTTCGTACGAACGGTGGTTGGGAAGCCCAAAACACCCCTTTGCAGGCGAGCGAACGTCGCTCTACAATGCTCCGCTTCCCAAGCAGCCTCCCAAGTGGCGGGGCGATCGGGAGAATCAGTGCGGCGGGTCCATTCTCCGCCCTGCCTCGCCATGCCATAAGGTGACAGCGATATGCCAAAGCAGAAGACGCACAAGGGCACGAAAAAGCGGTTCCGGTTGACGGCCACGGGCAAAATCAAGCACCGACAGGCTGGCACCAGCCACTTGGCGACCGCCATGTCGAACAAGCGCAGCCGTAATCTCCGCGGCACTCGCGTTCTGTCCGAAACGATGGCCAAGCAAATTCGAATTGCGCTCAACGGGTACAGCAGCTAGCCGTTCGGAGAGCGGCGCGGGCCGCTCGACGTTCGTCCCTGTCTGATTCCGATCGTCGTCGACCGCCGGTTGTAGGTGGTCGTCCCTCCGCCATGGCAGTCCAAGGCCTCGCGCGGAGCGAATTTTTTCTTGAAAACTTTGGACAGGTTGAAAAATGAGAACAGGAAACGGTTCCGCTCGGCGTCAGAAAAAACGCCGTCTGTTCCGCCGTGCCGAAGGGTACGTCGGTGGCCGTCGCAAGTTGTTGCGAACGGCGAAGGAAACCTTGTTGCGAGCGGGCGCATATGCGTACCGTGATCGGCGTCAACGCCGTCGGCAATTCCGCCGCTTGTGGATCACGCGCATCAGCGCGGCGACCGCGGAACACGGTTTGCGATACAGCGTGTTCATCCATGGACTGCTGAAAGCGGGCATTCAACTGGACCGTAAGTCGCTCTCGGAAATGGCGATCCATGATCCGGCCGGCTTCAAGCTGATCGTTGATCAGGTGAAGGCGGCGATCGCGGTGTGAGCTTCGCTCGCTAGGAATCGCCCCTTTGTAATTGCCAAGTAATAGCCGAGTGGGCGTGTGCGGTCAGGTGACCGCACGCGTTCCGGGTTAAGGTTTACGAATCACCAGGAGAGACGGGCTTTTCGGCCGGTCTCTCCTGTCGTTTTGCGGTCCACTTTCCGATCCAGTTGGTTTCCTCGGGGCCCTCGCGATGTCACTGCCCGCGTTCCTCGCCGCATTGGACGAATTGGTGCAAGCGGCGGCGGCCGCTTTCGCGTCAGCCGATGACGCCGCCAGTTTGGAGGCGGCGCGGGTCGAGTTTCTTGGGGCGAAGAGCGGTCGGTTGAAGTCGGTACAACAGGGCCTCGGCGGTGTCGACGGAGCGGATCGGCCGGCGGCCGGTAAACGCTTCAACGAGGTCAAGCAGCAGATCCAAACGGCTTTCCAGGAAGCTCAAGAGCGTGCCGGTTCAGGGCGGGCGGGCGTGGTCCGCGATCGCGATTTCGACCCGACGGTTCCGGGCCGTCCGTTCCGCCTAGGACGGCTGCATCCCATCACTCAGACCATCGAAGAACTCAAGGACATCATGGGGCGGCTCGGCTTCACCGTCGCGCTGGGCCCCGAAATCGAAGACGAGTGGCATAACTTCGAGGCGCTGAATATCCCGGCCGACCATCCGGCCCGCGATCCGCTCGAGAATTTCTACCTCGCAAGCGCCCGAGTCGCCGCTGGTGGGCCAGTCGCGGCTGGCGGTACCGCGCCGTTATTGCTGAGGAGCCAGACCAGCACGGTGCAAGTCCGGGTGATGGAGAGCCGTCAGCCGCCGGTCCGCATCATTTCGCTTGGTCGCGTCTATCGCCCCGACACGGCGGACGCCACTCATTACCCGATGTTCCATCAGATGGAAGGCCTGTTGATCGATCGCCGCGTGACGATGGCTGACCTGAAGAGCGTGTTGCGGCTGTTCGCCGCCAGCTATCTCGGGGCCGACGTGCATATCCGTTTCCGTCCGTCGTTCTTTCCGTTCACCGAGCCGAGCGTCGAGGTGGACATGAGTTGGAAGGATCGTTGGATCGAGTTTGGCGGCGCGGGGATGGTCGATCCAAACGTGCTCCGGGCGGTCGGCTACGACCCCGAGGTCTACATCGGTTTCGCTTTCGGGCTGGGCGTCGAGCGGCTGTGTATGCGGCGTCACGGGATCACCGATATCCGCGAACTCTATAAGAACGACGTGCGGTTTTTGGGACAGTTCTAGGGGGCGTCATGCTTGTTTCATGGAACTGGTTGAACGACTACGTGGCGCTCGACATGACGCCCGCCGAACTCAGCCATCGCCTGATGATGGCCGGGCTGAACCACGAGTCGACTTCGGAAGTGGCCGGCGATTTTTGCATTGACCTGGAAATCACCAGCAATCGCCCCGATTGCTTGGGCCATCTCGGGATTGCGCGGGAAGTCGCCGTGCTGTGGAATCGAGGTTTATGCGTGCCCGCCGCCACGCCGCCCACCGGCGCTGCCACGGCGAGCCAATGGGCATCGGTCGCGGTCGAGTCTCCTGCGCTGTGCCCGCGATATATCGCGCGTGTCGTTCGCGGCTGCCGGATTGGCCCCAGTCCGGAATGGCTGGCCAACCGCCTGCGGACGGTCGGTGTCGCGGTGATCAACAACGTGGTGGACATCACCAACTACGTGCTATTGGAATGTGGACAACCGCTGCACGCGTTCGACCTCGGGAAGCTTCGGCAACGACGGATTGTCGTCCGCGAGGCGCGGTCCAACGAGCCGTTCCTGGCGATCGACCATAAGACCTACGCGTTGCAGCCGGGCATGTGCGTGATCGCGGACGCCGAACGGCCGGTGGCCGTGGGTGGCGTGATGGGCGGCGCCGACACCGAAGTGTCGCCCGCCACCACGGAGCTGTTGATTGAAGCGGCCGATTTCCTGCCACGCTCGATTCGCGCCACCGCCCGGGCGCTAAACCTGCACAGTCCCTCGTCGTACCGGTTCGAACGCGGAGTCGACCCCGAGGCGATCGATTGGGCGAGCCGCCGCTGTTGTGAACTGATCCTCGAAGTGGCGGGGGGCGAATTAGCGGCCGGCGCGATCGATGTCGGCCCAGCGACGACAGCGGCGGCAGGGACAGCGGCGTCAACGCAGGCTGCGGGGCGTGGGCCGGTGACGTTGCGATGGAGCCAGTTGGCGCGGGTTTTGGGAATCGAGATTCCACCGAGCGAGGCGGCGCGGATTTTGGCCGCGCTTGGCAATCGCGAGACGGCCCGTGATGAACGCGGCGTCACGGTGATTCCGCCCAGTTGGCGCCGCGACTTGACTCGCGAGATCGATTTGGTGGAAGAGGTAGCGCGGATCCATGGCTACGAGGCGATCCCCGAGGATGTGCACGTGCCGATGGCGCCGTCGCACCGAACGGACGAAGATCGCGTGCTCCGCCGCGTCCGTGAACTGCTGGCCGCCGCTGGTTTTGATGAAGCGATGACGGTCAGCGTGGTTCGCGAGGAGTTGTCGAGCGCGTTCAGTCCGTGGACCCAGGCCGAGCCGTTGGTTAGCGGGACGCCGATTCTTCGCGGCGCCGATCGGCTGCGGCGGAGCCTTGTGCCGAGCTTGCTCGAAGCCCGCCGCATTAATGAGTCGCTCGCCAATCCGATCGCCGAACTGTTCGAGACGGCGGCCATTTATCTGCCGCGGGCTGGGGCCTTGCCCGAGGAAAAATGGGCGTTGGGCGTGGTCAGCGGCCGCGATTTCCACGCGGTGAAGGGCGTGATCGAAGCGTTGCTCGGCTCGTTGTGCCCGTCCGCTACTTGCACCGTCGCCGCGACCGACCAACCGCTCTTTCATCCCGACCGCGCGTGCCAGTGGTTATTGAACGGCGAAACGCTCGGTTACCTAGGCGAACTGTCGGCGCCCGGATTGCGTCGGTTTGAACTTCGTGGAGCGACGGTGGCGGCCGAACTGGATCTGCGTGTCGTCGCTCGGGCCGCCGAACTGGTGCGAAAATTCTCGCCGCTCAGTCCGTTCCCCGCGATCACTCGCGATTTGAACCTGGTCGTCGATGAGGGGATTCGATGGAACGCGTTGGCGGACGTGGTCCGCGCCGTTGGCGGCGAGTGGTTGGAAGGCGTGGAGTATCGCGAGACGTATCGCGATTTGGCTAAGGACGGTCCGCGAAAGAAGCGTTTGCTTTTGTCGCTGGTGCTTCGTTCGACCGACCGCACGTTGACGAGCGAAGAAGCGGATGGGGTGCGTAACCAAGTAGTGGCCGCCTGCCATGAGCGGCTCGGGGCCGTCCTGCTAGGGTGAAGTCCCCGAAGCACGACGGCTGGGGTGAAACCGATGAGTCCTGCGGACGAAAAATACCAGGCGGGCGACCCGCCGACTCCCGCCGATCTCGGGCCGGATGTGATTGTCAGCGCGGACACGCGGCGGGCGAACCGCATTCCGCCGGGCCAAACGCGGACTCGGAAATGGCCAGTCCTGGACGCGTTTGGAACGCCTTCGTTTGACGCCTCGAAGTGGACGCTCGACGTCTTCGGACTCGTCGACAAGCCCCTGCGATTGGACCGCGCCGAGTTTTCGGCGTTGCCGCGAGTGAAGGTGTTTGCCGATTTCCACTGTGTGACGCGTTGGTCGCGGCTCGGCAATCTGTGGGAAGGCGTGTCGACCGCCGAATTGTTTCGGTTGGCCGGTGGCCAAGCGGCGGCCCGTTACGTGGTGCTGCACGCATACGACCATGGGTGGACCACGAACTTGCCGCTGGCCGACTTCCTAGCCCCAGACGCGTTGATCGCCGATCTGCACGATGGGGCTCCGATCGCGGCCGACCATGGTGGTCCCGTCCGAGCTATCGTGCCGCTGTTGTACGCATGGAAGAGCGCCAAGTGGCTGCGGGGGATCGAATTCCGAGCGACAAACCAGCCCGGCTATTGGGAACGCGGCGGCTACCACAACCATGGCGATCCGTGGGTGGTGAGCGAAACGCATCCTGACGGAGAACGGTTCCGCGATGACTGAGCGGGCCACGGGCCACACGGAGGACGGCGGGAACAGTGCTCTCGCCGCCACTCCGAGCTGGCGCGAAGCGCTGTGGGTTTGGTGCCGAGTGGCGCTGTTGAGTTTTGGGGGCCCCACCGGCCAGATCGCGGTGATGCACCGCGTGTTCGTGGAAGAAAAGCGGTGGGTGGACGAGCAACGCTTCTTGAACGCGTTGAATTTTTGCCTGTTGCTCCCTGGGCCGGAAGCGCAACAACTGGCGACTTATCTGGGCTGGATGACGCATGGTCCGCGCGGTGGATGGGTGGCGGGAACGCTGTTCATCCTGCCCGGTTTCGCCTGCATCCTGGGGCTCAGCGTGGTATACGTCGAGTTCCAAGATCTAAGCTGGATCGGCGGCCTGTTCATGGGGCTCAAGCCAGCGGTCATCGTTGTGGTGGCGGCGGCGTTGATTCGAGTGGCGAAGCGCGTGCTACGCGATCGGGCAGCGTGGTGGCTGGCGGCCGTTTCCTTCGCAGCGATTCATTTCCTGGGAGCCCCGTTTCCGATGCTGATCGTTGGCGCCGCCGCTTGGGGCTGGTGGCGAAATCGCAAGGCCCCAACGGCTTCCGACGCTGGTGCGATGGATGGGAATACGTCGGGAGTGACGGGAGGCTGGCGGCGTTCGGCGGTTTTGACGCTCTGGTTTTTGCCGCTGTGGCTGGGGCCCTTGGGCATGTTGACGGCATGGCTCGGACGCGGATCGATTTTCGTCGAGCAGGGGCTGTTTTTTGGGAAGATGGCGTGCGTGACTTTTGGCGGCGCGTATTCGGTGTTGTCTTACGTGGCGCAGCAGGCGGTCGAGCGATATGGATGGTTGTCGCCGGGAGAGATGCTGGACGGATTGGGGATGGCGGAGACGACGCCTGGGCCGCTGATCATGGTCGTTCAGTTCGTGGCTTTTATGGGAGCCTATCGGGCTCCCGGTCCGTTTTCGCCGCTGGGCGCCGGCTTCTTGGCGTCGGCGATCGCCGTCTGGGTGACGTTCATTCCTTGCTTTTACTGGATCTTGCTGGGTGCGCCCCACGTCGAACGACTGCGGCGCGACAAGCGGCTGGCGGGGACTTTGTCGGCGATCTCGTCGGCGGTGGTAGGGGTGATTCTGAATCTCTCGCTGTGGTTCGCCGCCCACACCTTGTTCGCGCGGGTGGAAGCGGGGCGAGCGGGTCCGTTGCGGTACTTGGATGTGGATTGGGGGACGTGGCAGCCAGCGGCGGTTGGGATCATGGTGCTGGCCGGATTGTGGATGCTGGCCTTTCGTCGGGGGATGGCGGAAACGCTCGCAATCAGCGCCGCCGTCGGCATCGCAGTGGGACAGTTGGGTCCGCAGTAACAGTCAACGCGCCCGAAGACTCCAGCTGGAACTCCGCATTCCGCACTCCGCACTCCGCATTCCGCATTCCGAAACCTCTGTCCCCCAGTCCCCTGCCCTTCGTTTTCCTCCCACTGTTCCCACGCCGCCTTTTTGTGGTACTTTGCTGCACCTGGGAGGCCGCATTGTATCGGCCGAAATCCCTGTTTTCGTAGTTCCAACACCTCGACCGGAGCAACTTTCGGATGAGCGCTGCCACCCCAATCACCGTCGCCCACGGAGACGGCATCGGGCCCGAGATCATGGAAGCCACGCTGCGCATGATCCAGGCTGCTGGAGCCCGTTTGGCGATCGAGACGATCGACATTGGCGAGAAGGTGTACTTGAAGGGGTTGTCGTCGGGCATCGCGCCCGAATCTTGGGAGTCGCTGCGCCGCACGAAAGTGTTCCTCAAGGCTCCGATCACGACCCCGCAGGGTGGCGGTTTCAAGAGCTTGAACGTCACGGTCCGAAAGTCGCTTGGCCTATATGCCAACATTCGGCCGTGCGTCAGTTACTTTCCGTTCGTCGCGACGAAGCATCCCGTCATGGACGTGGTGATTGTCCGCGAGAACGAGGAGGACTTGTACGCGGGCATCGAGCATCGCCAGACGGACGAGGTATTCCAGTGCTTGAAGCTGATCAGCCGTCCCGGGTGCGAGAAGATCGTTCGGTACGCCTTCGAGTACGCCCGGCAGAACAATCGCAAGAAGGTGACGTGCTTCACCAAAGACAACATCATGAAGATGACCGATGGTCTCTTCCACAAAGTGTTCGACGAGATTGGCGCCGAGTATCCGCAGCTGGAGAAGGAGCACTGGATCGTCGACATCGGGGCCGCGAAATTGGCGGACAGCCCCGAGGCGTTTGATGTGATCGTCATGCCGAATCTGTACGGCGATATTCTGTCGGACGTCGCGGCTCAGATCGCTGGTTCGGTCGGATTGGCGGGCTCGGCGAATATCGGCGACCAGTGCGCGATGTTCGAGGCGATTCACGGTTCGGCGCCGCGTCGAGCTGGCCAGAACTTGGCCAATCCGAGCGGCCTGTTCCTCGGTTCGATCTTGATGCTGGTCCACATCGGTCAACCCGACGTGGCGGAACGGGCCCACAACGCGTGGCTCAAGACGATCGAGGACGGCATTCACACCTACGACATCTTCGACGAGAAGGTGAGCAAGCAGAAGGTTGGCACGAAGGAGTTCGCGGACGCGGTGATCGCCCGGTTGGGCCAGAAGCCGACCAATCTTAAGGCTGTCGAGTACAACAAGGAAGTCTCGGGAGTGCCTCCGTACAAGCATGAGGTCAAGCGGGCGAAGAAGGAACTGCAAGGCGTCGACGCGTTCCTGCACTGGTACGGCGGAACGCCAAACGAACTGGCGAAGATTCTCACCGAGCGAGTCGAGGGGGATGGCCTGAAGTTGACGATGGTCAGCAACCGCGGACTCAAGGTTTGGCCGGAAGGGTTCCCGGAGAGCTTCTGCACCGACCACTGGCGTTGCCGTTTCAAGACCTCGCAAGCCTATGGCACGCCGATCACCCATGCCCAAGTCGCTCGATTGCTGGGCCGCATCAGCGAAGCGGGACTCGACTTCATCAAGATCGAGAACCTGTACACGTTCGATGGGCAAATGGGTTTCACTCCCGGCCAAGGCGAGTAACGGATTTCCGGGAGCGAGTTCCTGGGACCGAGTTGCCGAGCACCGATTGCCGACTGCCGGGATCGTGAGTTTGCACTCCGCCGAGCGAATGCGTTCGGCGGAGACCTAGCGGGACGACGACGCGTAGAACGGTTTCGCGTCGTCGTAGGAAGTGCCGGCGATTAAAAGTCCAAATCGCCTGGCTCGCCGATCAGCTCCTTCAGCCTGCGCCCGACGATTTGATCCTTGGCCTCGTCGCGGCGTTGGATTTCCTCGCGCATCCGCTTCAAGTCGCGTTCCATCCGCGCCAGTTGCAGTTGGCGTTTCTTCTGGCGAACTTCGAAGTGCTTGGCGACCACTTCCTGGACGGCCATTTTGAGCGCCGCGCGTTCCTCGGGCCGAGCTTGGCGGAACTGGCCCACAAGTTCGAACGTTTTCCGTTCGAGTTCCATGTCTTGCCGCTCAGCTTCGTACAGTTCCGGATCGGTCCGCTGGAGTTCGCGCCAATCCATGCCGCGGCCCATCATGCCGGGCCCCTGCCCCATGCCGGGTGCCTGCCCCATAACGGGCCCCTGCCCCATGCCTTCAGGCCCTCTGCCTTCAGGCCCTCTGCCTCCAGGCCCCATAACTCCTGGAGCGTGACCATTTCCCGGCCACGCTCCCGGCGGCGCTCCTGGACCTGGAAACGCGTTGGGCGGAAATGGGTTCGCCACGCCTCCAGGCCCACCGGCGTGCGGCGGTCCCATCGGCGGACCGCTTGGCGGGCCGCTCAACGGCCCTCGCGGCGGCGTAAATCCCTCGGGCTTTGCCAACAAGCGCGGCTGCTGTTTCAACTCGGGCTTTCCCTCGGGTTTCGGCTCCGGTCTCGGCGCTGGTTTTGGCTCTGAGTTGGCATCGGCCAGCGGGGTCGCGGGCTGGCCGGTTTGGTCGTCGGGCTTCGAGTTTGCTTCGTCCACCAAAGTCGCGTCACTCGAAGCGGTGGCGGTTGAGTGAACTGTCCAAGGACTGCCGCTCAGTCCGGCCACGACGGCCAGTGAGGCGGCGTACAGCCAGCGGTGACTGCAAGACATCGGTTAGGTCTCCTTGCTTGTTGCAGATGGCGGTTGGAGAAGTTGTCCCACAGCTTAGCGAGGGAACCGACGCCCGCGCCAGAGATTGTCTTGGAATTCGTAGTGGAATTCGCGGCGGCCCGCGCGATGTCGGTCCGCTTGCGGCACTGCACTCATTTTCCGCCGCACTCGTTTACCGCCGTCCTCGTTTACCGCCGAGCCGTAGGCGATGGCTCGGCTCCACCGCGATCAGCAACGCGATGCCGATCCGGGCAC
>JBIKVL010000943.1:0-2586 GCA_044356875.1 Pirellulaceae bacterium
GTGCCGAAGGCGGTTACGCGTATACCGTGGGTCGTCGTTGGAATGGTCGTGGCGGAACGGCTGCGCCAGCGACTTCAGATAGCGAACGATCTGTTGGCGGGAAATCGCGAGCATCGGCCGAATGAGCGTCGTCGCGGGCGAAAGTCGGCGGACTCGAGGAATTCCAGCCAACCCTGTGAGTCCGGTGCCGCGAATCAAACGGTGCAGCACCGTTTCGCTCTGGTCGTTCGCCGTATGGGCGAGTGCCACGTAGCGGGCCCCATAGCGATGGGCGGTTTCGAGGAGGAATTCGAGTCGGCGTTGGCGGAGCCGGTTTTCGTCACTTGGCTGTGGGGGAGAGGTATTGATGGTCCTCGAGCCATTTTCGGCAGGAGGCTTTTCGCCGCTGGCCTGCCAGCCTCCCACTTCACAGGCGAGGCCGAGCTGGCTAGCGAGCTCTCGGACAAATCGGGCGTCCCCATCGGACAATTCCCCGCGCAGGCCATGGTTGTAGTGGGCGATAATCAACTGACCCGTGCTCCCTTCGTTTGCCGATGGCCCTTGGCGCAGGGCATGCAGAGCGCGGATCAGGGCGACGCTGTCGGCGCCGCCGGAAACGCCGACGACGACCGTCAGATCGCGCCATCGCGGCGGCGGCCATGAGCGGATGAGGGCCGTTTCGAGCGGGCGAAGTCGCGCGTGGCGAGTCGGTTGCGAAGGCGGGTTAGCCGTCATGAGGGTGGGTTGAGTTCGCAGAGGACAGGAGGGGAATGGTTGGCGCTGCGGCCATGAAAAGGCGAAAGAAGATGGAGCTCCGGTCCGGGTAAACGGTCTGTCAGGACCAGGATTTGAAAAAATCGCCGGGTTGCACGTTAAGATCAACGTGTTATCATTTTGCGAGTTTTCCTACCCGTTTTGGGGTGGGAAGCAGGTTAGATGTCGTTGGGAAGGCGGAGGGGTGCCTCCGCAGTTGTCGATCATAAACGTCTGGGGTTGCTAGGGATACACCATCCCAACGAGCTTGCTGGATGTGGTCTGATCGGCTTATCGCGTTGTAAATCGGTTCGTCGGGCGGAGTCGTTCCGCGTCTTCAGGCCTCGGGCAGCATGCATTTTCTTTGGGCGATTCTTTTTCTGAGCTGGTCGTTTTGCCGCGGGTTGAAACCGGCGCGAGTGATCGCGTCGACTTTCGAACTGGCGTCTTCGCGATCGCGAGCATCGGCGCCGGGGGCAAGCAGGTTCGCTGAATTCGCGTGGAGTGCGGACGCTCGAGTTCCCCTACCACGATCGGACGGCTTTTCCTGGCAGGGGATAACCGCGCTTGTGGATTGGGCGGCGAGTTGGCGGCCGTTGTGGGCCGAACGTCGCTGGGAGCACCGCGGATAAGTCGATCGGAGCCCATGTTTTCGCATTCGCGGCCGCCGGTCCTCGCCTTCTTATCGGCTGGGGTTGAGCGTTGTCGCGGCTCGATATCGGATGGTCCTTTAGAGCACCCCGGCGATCATTTCGCCGCTGGGAGTTCGCTGTGGACAATGCACTTGTCGCGCTCATCTCGGGTGCCGTCGCCGCCGTGGGCGGGGCGCTTGGCTTTCGCTGGTTCGAGAAGACCCGCGGTCGAGACGCCGAAACGAGAGCCAAGGAACTGCTGGCTCGAGCGGAAAAGGAAGCCTCGACCAAGGTTCGCGAGGCGGAACTCGAAATCAAGGAAGTCACGCTTCGGCATAAGACAGCCGCCGAGCAGGAACTGGCGCGGTCGCGGGACGAACTGCGGGAACGCGAGCGGCAATTGGAGAAGCGGGCCGAAGCGATCGTCCAGCAAGTCGACGATTTGCGAAAGCAGGAAAAGATCGCGGAAGCCACTCAGCGGAAGTCAAAAGAAAAGCTCGACGAAACGCTGCGGAAGCAGGACGAGCTGAACAAGCTGATCGAATCCGAACGCCAACAGCTTCACCAGATCAGCGGCCTGAACCGCGAGGAAGCGACGACGCGGCTCATGGATCGACTAGAAGACGAGCTCGCGGGCGAGGTGGGGGGGCGGATCGCGAAGCATGAGCGCCGCGTGACGGAGATGTGCGACGAGCGTGCCCGCGACATTTTGCTGACCGCCATCCACCGCTACGCGGCGGCGCATACGGCGGAGAGCACCACGAGCACGGTTGATATTCCAAACGACGAGATGAAGGGCCGGATCATTGGCCGCGAGGGCCGCAATATTCGCGCCTTCGAGAAGGCGACCGGCGTGGACGTGATCATCGACGATACGCCAGGCGTGGTGATCGTCAGTTGCTTCGATCCGGTTCGCCGGGAAATCGCTCGGCTGTCCCTCGGCAAACTGATCGCCGACGGGCGGATCCATCCGTCGCGGATCGAGGAGTTGGTCGGGGAAACGACGAAAGAGATCGAGGCGTTGATTCAGAAGAAGGGCGAGGCGGCGGCGCAGGAAGTCGACGTCACGAACCTGCATCCACGGCTCGCCTACATGCTCGGCCGGTTGCACTTCCGCAGCAGTTACAGCCAAAACGTGTTGCGGCACAGTATCGAGGTCGCGTTCTTATCGGGAATGCTGGCGGAGATGGTGGGTTTGAACGGCCAGATCGCGCGCCGCTGC
>JBIKVL010000942.1:0-2586 GCA_044356875.1 Pirellulaceae bacterium
CAACCGCCAGCCGCACCGCGTGGTAGTTCTTCGCCAACGGCGGAATCACTTGCGCCAAATCCTGCACCGCCACTTCCAGCCGGCTGCGGCCCGCCTTCAACGACGCTTGGAAATCGAGCTCCGACCGCGGCGTCGGCGCGTCCGCCAAATAGGCTCGATCGGCGAGCAACATCGCCAACGCCTCGCGAAACTCGGACTGCGAATACCGTTTCGACAGCAAGACGGCGATGCCCTTGAGATCGGGAAACCAGTCGACGTGCGTCATGATCGCGCGGTGCTCGGCGAGCCGCGTGAGCCGCCGGACGCCCGCCCGCGTCTCCGACTCGGCCAGTTCGCGGATATCCAGCAGCCGCAGCGACACATCGGCCCCGCGATCGATCAAGGCGGGAAACGCGGGCAGCAACACGCCGCTGCGACGCAACTCGATCGATTCCGGCAAGCGGCCGAAATCCCAACGCTGGATGCCGTCCCGATGCCACTGCGGGGCCTCGTGCGCCGCTGGCGGCGCGCCGGCTTCCAGCCCTAGCTCCTCGCGCAGTTCCTCCAGGTCCCGGCCCGCGCCGAGCGTCTTGCCTTGCTCGTCCACGACCCGGACATTCATTTGGAAACAGTCGGGCAGGGGAGCCGACGCCAGCGACTCGGCGGTGATCGGTTCGCCCGCCAGCCGGCTCAGGATGGCCGCCAAACAGTCGTGAAACCGCCCTTCGCCAAACCGCAGCTCGGCGACCGCCTTCCGCGCTGTGTCGGGAACCGGGATCAGATTCCGCCGCACGGCCTTCGGCAACGCCCGAATCAACGCCTCGACCTTCTGTTCCAGCAGCCCAGGGATGAGCCACCCCAAACGCTCGGGCGACAGCCGCGACACGCCCGCCTTCGGCACGACCACGGTCACGCCATCGCTCTTCGCGCCAGGTTCAAAGCGGTACTCGAGCGGCAGCCGCATCTGGTCCACACGGCACTCGTCCGGGTAGTCGCTCTCCCGAGGCGTATCGGCCGCCGCCATGATGTCGTCGCGTTCCATGAACAGCAGCCGCGGATTCGCTTTCTCCGCGTCGCGGCGCCAACGATTCAAACGCGGCTCGTCGAACACATCGGCCGGCAGCCGGCGGTTATAGAAGCCAAAGAGCGCGTACTCGTCGATGACCAGATCCGAGCGGCGGGTCTTCGCCATCAGCTTCTCGCATTCCACCCGCAGCTTGCGGTTGTGCTCGAAGAACGGCGGCTTCGCCCGCAGCTCGCCGCCGACCAACGCGTGGCGAATGAACAGCTCGCGGGAAAACTCGGGATCGATCGGTCCGTAAGCCACCTGGCGACGCGACACGATCGGCAGCCCGAACAGCGTCACCTTTTCGAACGCGATCGTCGCCAAGCTGGTCGGGCTCCACTGTGGATCGCTGTACGAACGGCGGACAAGGTGCGGCGCGAGCGCCTCGATCCACTCGGGCTGGATCCGCGCGACGATCCGCGCGAACCGCCGCGTCGTCTCGACCAGTTCGCCCGCGACGATCCACTGCGGCTTTTTCGCGTTCGTCGCCGACCCCGGCCAAATCCACAGCTTCTGGCTGTCCGACCCGCGATAGTCGCCGGTGTCGGTTTTCATCGCCACGTTCGACAACAGGCCCGACAACAACGCCCGATGTAATGCGGCATACTGCGGCGACCCCGAGGGAAATGTCCGCGCCGCCTCGTTCAACTCGTCCGGCGTCGCGGCGGAGGACGGCGACGAACTGGCCGACGAACTGGCGGTGCGGGGGACGCCTTGCGGGAAGAGCTGTTCGTCGACCAGTTGATGCAGTTGCCGATGGACATCTTGCCATTCGCGCAGGCGGGTTGGCGAGAGGAAATTGCGGTGGCACGCCTGCCGCAGGCGGTTCTTGGACAGGTCGTCTTTCAACCGATGGTAGAACGTCCAAAGGTTGAGGTAGGTGAGAAAATCCGAGTCGGGGTGGGCGAAGCGTTGATGGGCCGCGTCCGCTTCCTGCTGCTTGTCCACGGGCCGTTCCCGCGGATCCTGCACCTCGAGCGCCGCGGCGATGACCAGCAGTTCCTTGAGGCAGCCATGGTCGGCGGCGGCCAGCAACATCCGGCCGATCCGCGGATCGACCGGCAGTCGGCTGAGTTGTTTGCCCAGCGGCGTGAGCTGCCGGCTCTCGTCGACGGCGGTCAGTTCGAACAGCGTGTTGTAGCCGTCGCGGATGAGCGGCGCTTGTGGCGGGTCGAGGAACGGGAATTCGTCGATCGCGCCGAGCCGCAGCGCTTCGGCCTGGAGGATCACAGCGGCGAGGTTCGAGCGGCGGATTTCGGGCTGCGTGTAGGCCTCGCGGCCCAAGTAATCGTCGGCGCTGTACAGCCGCACGCAGATGCCGGGCCCCAACCGGCCGCAGCGGCCTTTCCGCTGGTCGGCCGACGCGCGCGAAATCGGCTCGATCGGCAGCCGCTGGATTTTGCTCCGCGGGGCGTACCGGCTGATACGGGCCACGCCCGTATCGATCACGTAGTGAATGCCCGGCACGGTCAAGGATGACTCGGCGACGTTCGTCGCCAGCACGATGCGGCGCCGCGAGTGCGGTTCGAACACCTTGTTCT
>JBIKVL010000944.1:0-2585 GCA_044356875.1 Pirellulaceae bacterium
CTCTCAGCTTCGCCAACACCCGGCTCTTCGCCACATACACGGCGCCCACCGCGATGCCGAGCGATCGAGCCACCGCCGAGGCCTCCTCGTTTTCCACCGCCGTCCGCCAAAACGCGTCCCATGTCGCAGGTTGGAACTGTCCGCGGACTTGCTCAGCCGCCCACTGAAACACCCGCCGCTGGTACTCATGCTCCCAAAACGCCTCGTCTTCGTTCGCCTCGACCTGGTTCTCCAGAATCTCCCGCATGTCGGAATCGCCCGTGCCCTGCGGCGACCGTCGGCGTTGGTTCGCAAAGTCGACTAGCTTGCTTCGAGCGACCGTGAACAACCAACCACGGAACTTGCCGGTTCGCGGATCGTAGTCCCATGTGCCGATGGTTTTCGCGACCGTTCGCAGCACCTCTTGAGCCACATCCGCGGAATCGGCGGCCTGAAGGCCGCGTTTCAACGCGTAGCGATAGATGAGCGGCGAATAGATTTGAACAAATTGTCTCCAAGCTCCATGGTCCTGGGCGTCACGCAACCGCAAGAGCAACGTCGGACGAGTTTCCGGATTGTCGCTCACGGTGCGGTTCCTGGACGAGGCTGTCGAAAACAGTGCTCGCCAGTATACCGACAACCTGCCTGACAACCCATGGAACTCGGAATCGCCATGCGGGCGGTCACCAAGTATTACTCCCGCCGCCGAGCGGTTCTTACAGACCGCCGCCTTCAAATCCGGAATTGCTCGCGGTGTCGGGCTCGACGCAGACCAACCCGTCCGTGGGTGTGCCGACGATCAGCCACGTTCCAACCGCCACCGGGCCACTCACATATGGCCCTGGCTGCCCGAGCCGCCAGCGCCAGGCCAGCGAGTCGCCCGGCGACCGACGATCGATGGCGAACAACCAGCCGCCATGATTGACGCCGTATACGTAACGCCCCGCGACCGCCAACGGGGCCGACAACGCGTCGCCGGTCGCCCAACTCCGCAGCCCGCTGTTGTCCCCCGCGATCGCGTACACACGCCCGTCGCCACAACCGACGATCAACTCGCCGTCCGGACAAGCCGCCAAGCCCAACACGGCTCCCGGCAATTCGCGCCGCCACGCCACTCGCAGCGTTCCCCGCTCGAGCCGCCAAACGGCGCCGCCCGATCGCGCCCCGTCCCCGGTTCGTCCGCTCGGGTTGGCGAAGTCGGCATCGCCCATTCCCAGGTAAACCGCATCGCCCGCCGCCGCTGGCGGGGCGAACACCGGCCAGCCCGTCGCCAGCCGATCCAGTTCCCGCCCCGAGTCCACTTCCAACAAACAAACCGCCTCGCCACCGCGTCCAAGACCGCAGTACACAACGCCGCCGTCGACCAACAACGCGGTTTCCGCATCGCGGTAATGCTCGCCCGGTTTGTGGAACGCCAGCCGCGCGCCTCCACTCAATCGACTCGAGACGCCCGTCGCTCCGCCGCTGGCGATCGCGTAAATCCCGTCGTCGCCCGCCTGAAAGTAAATCCGCTCGCCGGCTCCCCAAAACGTGGGCGTACACTCGATGTGACCGTGGGTGGGAAAACTCCACAGCAGCCGTCCGTCCTCGGTCGGTTCGGTGGACAACGCCAACGCGAACATCCGCGCATCGCGCGTGCGATGCAAACCTTCGCCACAGAAGAGCCGGTGGCCCGCGATCACCGGCGACGCGAAAGTCGCCCGCATGCCCGGCGGTCCGCCGCTCCATGCCATCCTGCCGGTCGCCAAGTCCAGCGCCACGACGCGGCCCAAGTCCCCTTCGCTTCCCACCGCGAATACGCGATTTCCCGAAACAGCGGCCGAGGCATAAAACGCCTCGTCCGGCCGGCCGAACCGCCATCGGATTCGCGGCGACCGCGCCCCTGGCCCCACAGTTGGCCCCACAGTTGGCCCGACAGTCGGCCCCACAGTCGGCCCCGTGACGGAATCGGTGCCCGTCCCGGCGCTGGCTTCCACCATGCCCAGTCGAGCCGCCGATCCCCGATCCATCGGCCAATCTTCTCCGGGTTGCCAGACGGGCACCGCCTCGATAGCCCCGCTCACGGTTGACGAACTGGACTCGACCGAGAGCGTATTTCGGTTGCTACTTTCGCTCCACCACCGCCAAGCCGCGACCAGCGCGAACAGCACTAGGATCGCCGTCGAGAGGGTCGCGCTGCGTTCGCGAAGTCGATCCCAGCTGTCCACAACCGTCCCCGCGACCGCCTCCACCGTCACCTTCGCGAACGACCGTCCGTTTGCCGCCGCAAACGATTCCCCCGCCCTCGCGCGCCGCCATCGCAATATTCGCCAACCGAACCAGGCGAGAAGCATCGCCGGTCCGAGCAACAACGCCGCGAACAGCCACGGGAACCAATTCCAGAAGGGACTGTCGAGCGGCATGACGGCGAACATCGATCGAAGCTCCCCCTGGATTTTCGTTGACGACTCCTCAAGGATGCTAACTAAGATGTTGCGGGACGTCGTCTTCCCCGCCCAGCGTTTTCCTGGCGACCCATGTCCTCGATGGAACGAATCATGACTAGACAGTTCGCCTTCTTCTACTTCGCGGTCGCGATCGCTGTCGTTGTCGGGGCCGGATGCTCG
>JBIKVL010000946.1:0-2583 GCA_044356875.1 Pirellulaceae bacterium
TTACCAACTGAGCGGACTGCGTCCGCCGAACGGCCGGGCGCCACGCCTGAAGGTCTACCACGAAAAGCTGGACCGTGTCTTGTTCGCGCAAGACATCGTCGCCGAGGAAGACAAGCCGATCACGGTAACGTTTCGGGCTCATCTGCCGAAAGGCCACCAAAGCATCTTCGTCTACAACGACCTGCCCGGCCCTTCGAATACTCCTCGCTCGGGCCGACACAGCGACGTGCCGTTCATCAGCACGAAACTGGGACGCACGCCATGGCAGATCAAGCTCACCGACGAGCAGGGACGCGCCCGCTATCCGTTCCTCATCCTGGACTCGATCACTTGGCGCGGCCCCATTCTGACCGACGCCGAAAAAAGATTGCGCGACGATTACATGCCCGCCGACGAAGGCGACCTGCGGCAGGCTCGCGAGTCTCTCGCACGGTTGGCGAAGCGGGCCTTCCGCCGTCCGGTGTCTGGCGAAGAAATCGATGGCTACATGCGAACGGTGCAAAGCGAGCTCAACGCGAAAGAAACTTTCCGCAACGCGATGAAGGCTGGCATGGCGTCGATTCTGAATTCCAAAAGCTTCCTGTTCTTGGCGGAAGGAGACGAGCAGGCCAGCCGCGACACGCTCAATGATTGGGAGATTGCGTCGCGACTGTCGTACCTGTTGTGGAGCACGATGCCCGACGCGGAACTCTTCGCGCTTGCCGAGCAAGGCAAGCTGCGAGACAAGGCAGTGCTCGCTCAACAGTTCTCCCGCATGATCGCCGACCCGCGCTCCGAACGGTTCAGCGACTCGTTCGCCACTCAATGGCTGAGGCTGCGGAAGGTTGGCATGTTTCAACCGGACAAGAAACTCTACCCCGACTACGACACCGCGCTGGAAAACAGCATGATCGCCGAGCCGAAGCTGTTCTTCCGCGAGGTGCTCCAACGCGGCCTCACATTGCGGGAGTTCCTGGACTCGGACTGGAGTGTGATGAACGAGCTGCTCGCCAAGCACTACGGGGTCAACGAGGCCTTCGCCGCCGCGCGGCAAGGGACGGATCCCAATCGCGAATACATCCGGGTGGCGTTGTCGCCCGAAACGCATCGCGGCGGCTTGCTCACGCAGGCGGCGATCCTGTCGCTGACCAGCGATGGCGTGCGGCATCGGCCGGTGCATCGCGGCGTCTGGTTGAGCGAGGCGATTTTCGGAAAGTCGCCGCCGCCGCCCCCCGCGAACGTTGAGCCGATTCCCACCAACCCGACAGGACCCAAAGCGACGCTGCGACAAAAACTGGAAGCGCACATCCACGACGATCGCTGCGCGACGTGCCACGCGAAAATCGATCACCTCGGACTCGCGTTCGAGAACTATGACGCGATCGGTCGCTGGCGCACGCAGGAAGTCACGGACGGCGTCGGCGACAATCCCACCGTCGTGGCGTCGGGCAAGTTCCCCGATGGTCGCGAATACCAAAACGCGGCCGAGTTCAAGCAACTGCTGCTGCGCGATCTCGACGCCTTCAATCACGCGTTCATCGAGAAGCTGGCGACCTACGGCCTGCGCCGGACGATGAGTCTTTCGGACCGCGATGAGTTGAAGAAGATCGCCGAAGCGAGCAAAACGCGGAACTATCGGTTGCCGGACATCGTGGAAGCGTTTGTTTGTTCTGATTTGTTTCAAAGGCGGTGAGTTTGAACGTTTGAAACCGGCACAAAACCGTACGACGGAATTCCATTCCGTCGCCGTCGAGAACGAGAAATGCGGGTGGCTGGAAGTCCGTCGGACAAAGAGCCCCGAAACCTACTGAGCCCAAAACCTACTGAACTCACAGTCCACAAAGCCCAACACCTGCAAAGGAAAGAACCTCAATCATGGCCCATATCCATCTCCATAAATGGCGACTTCCACGTCGCACGATGCTCCGTGGACTTGGCGCCACAATCGCCCTGCCGCTGCTCGACTGCATGGCCGCGAATCCCTCGCCATCGAAGCCCAAGCGGAGCGTGTTCCTCTATATCCCCAATGGAGTCAACACGCTCACTTGGCAGATCGAAAAGGCGGGCAAAGACTACGAGTTCACCACGCCGCTGAAGTCGCTGGAAAAGCATCGTGCCGACATCACGCCGATCAGCGGCCTGCATCATCCGATGGTGCTCGGTAAACATCACAACTGCGAACGGGTGTGGCTGACCGGCGCCAACGTGCCGGGGGACGGCGGCGCTTTTCGCAACACGGTCTCCGCCGATCAGCTCATTGCCGAAGCGCACGGGGCAGCGACTCGGTTTTCCTCGTTGGAACTCGCCATCGAAGGGACATCGCTGGCGTGGTCGCGCGATGGCATCCAGCTTCCCGCCGAGCGCAACACGCAGCAGGTTTTCAATGCATTGTTCGGTGTGGAGAAGGAGAGCAAGGAGTCGATTCGCCGCCGGCTCAGTCGCCGTGGCAGCATCCTCGACGGCGTTGCGGATGACGCAAAACGAGTGACGAAGATTCTGGGCAGCGCGGATCGCGGCAAGCTCGACGAATACTTGACCGCGGTGCGGCAAGTCGAAGAACGCACAAAGCGAGCCGACGAGTGGCTGAACGTGCCCAAGCCCGTG
>JBIKVL010000945.1:0-2583 GCA_044356875.1 Pirellulaceae bacterium
CATTCGCGAAATACGTGCCGCTCAGCCAACTGGCGTCGCAGCTGAGTCGCCAAGATGAAACATTGCGGGAACTGGTGGGCGGAAGCGAACTGGAGTCCCTCAAGCGAAGCCTTCAACATCGCGACTCGTTGCTGGCGTCGCGGACCGACACGCGGCAAAAACTGGAAGCGGCGGCGAAGCGACTGGCCGTCTCCATCGCGAGCTCGACCGACGACATGATTCCTCCGCGAATGGAAGCGTTCGCGCGCTTGGCGGACGAGCTGACTCGACTTTATCCAGTCACCAACGTGGCCCCGACGTCGTCGGTCGCGTCGCCGATTTCGTCCTTGATCACGTTTTCGAACGCGGCAGCGCCGCCGCCCGACGCTTGGGTGACGCATGAACGTTTCGAGGATTTGGCAGCGGCGCTCGCGCGGCTTCCGCCCGCGCTGCAAGCTCGGGAAAAGGCAGTGGCGGCGTTGCGGGAACGGGGTTTTAGTCTGACGCTCATCGAGCGGATTCCCGTGGAGCGGTTGGAATCCGAGTGGAGCCAAGCCAACAAAGCCATTTGGCCGTTGTCGTTGCTTCAGAAGAACCAGCTCAAAACGAAACTCAAGGCGTTCATGCACCCTGGTGGCACGCCAGCGCTGGAAGTCGATCTGCCGTTCCTTTCCGAGTATCGCATGGCGAGCCGCCAGGTGGCGGAGATTCTGGATTCGTTGGGGGTGCCGCCAGCAACGCGCGGGCCACTCGAACAAAACCCGCACGCGCTCGACGCGCCGATGGCGACCGCGCGGCGATGGCGCGACCTAATCCAGTCCGCGGGCGGCTCGCCTGAGCAACTCCAGCGTCTTCACGCAGGGCGGTTGTCGCCCGTGGTCGAGGCCGCGCGGCAGTTCGCGAACGCGCGCGGGAACTTCAAAGCGATCGAAAACGCGATCGCCGACAATCTGGCCAATTTGGCGTTGTCGCCGGGACTCAAGACGCTTGCCGCGGCCGATTTCGCAGCCTTCAAACAACGGCTCGAATCCGCTTTATCCATTCGCAAGGCGCTCGCCGCGCTGACTGGCGATGCGGCCTCTATGCGTTTGTCCACGCTGCTGGCTGCGCCGCTAGAGACGTCGCAAAGCGCGGCGCAGGTATATCAGAAGGCGATGTCGCAATTCAGTGCGGCCTGGAAAGCGTATAAGGAAGTCGCGGAATCGACGCCGGTCAGCGACAAGTCGCTGGCGATCGCGACCGACGCGGTCGCGCAAACCGACCGAGTCGTTCGTGGCAAGGCTTCGCTGCGCGCCACTACCGAATGGAACGCCGCCATCCATCGCTGCGAGCAGCTCGGACTATCGACATTCGCGGAAGCGTTGCGGTCGGGAATGTTCGCGCCACAGGAAGCGGTCGCGCGGTTCGAGCTCGCCTACGCGCGCTGGTGGCTGCCGCGAATCCTCGATGAACGCTCGCCGCTGCGGCAATTCCAACGGCCTACCCACGAACGAACCATCCGCGAATTCCGCGAATGGGATTCGCGGGCGCGGCAAGCCGCGCCGTTGCGCGTCCGACAGCAGCGATCCGAAGAGCTGCCCGACATGGAATCGGTGACGCGTGGCACCGAGCTGTTCGCGTTGCGGCAACAGATTCTGGGCGGAAGATCTCGGAAGTCGATTCGCGAATTGATCGAATCGATGCCGACGGCATTCCCACGGCTCGCCCCATGTCTGCTGATGTCGCCGCTCTCGATCGCCCAATATCTGCCATCGAATCTGCCGCAGTTCGATGTGGTGGTTTTCGACGAAGCGTCGCAGATCACGACCTGGGACGCGATTGGCGCCATCGCGCGTGGCAATCAGACCATCGTGGTCGGCGACCCCAATCAGCTGCCGCCCACCAGCTTTTTCGAACGCGCGGACGACAGCGAGGACGACGACACGGCGAACGCGGAGGAGTCGATCCGGGATATGCCGAGCATTCTTGACGAATTGATGAGCGATGGATTGCCAACGGTCAGGTTGAGTTGGCATTATCGCAGCCAGCACGAGTCGCTGATCGCGTTCTCCAACCGGCAATACTACGAAAGCGGATTGGCGACTTTTCCGGCCGCCGACAATCGCGATCGCGGAGTGTCGTTCGCGCACGTCGCCGACGGTGTGTACGACCGTGGCCGAACCCGCACGAATCGCCGCGAAGCCGAAGCGATCGTCGCCGACTTGGTTGCCCGCATGACCGCCTGCTTGCGTCAACCGGAGGATTGCCGATTGACCTACGGCGTGGTGACTTTCAACAAGCAGCAACAGGACCTTATCGAGGATCTACTTGACACGGCGCGGAGCCAGCAACCCGAGCTGGAATGGTTTTTCTCGGACGAGCGTTTCGAGCCCACCGTGGTGAAGAACCTGGAAAACGTCCAGGGGGACGAACGCGATGTCATGCTGTTCTCGATCACCTTCGGCTTCGACGCCAAAGGCGCGTTTCCGGTTGATTTCGGGGCGCTCAATCGCGACGGCGGCCATCGACGGCTGAATGTCGCGGTGACCCGCGCGCGGCGGACCTTGGCGGTTTACTCGTCCTTTCTTTCCGATCAACTCCAAGCCGCTCGATCGAACGCCCGCG
>JBIKVL010000947.1:0-2582 GCA_044356875.1 Pirellulaceae bacterium
TGAACCGGCGGCTTGCGCCGGGCCGGCTAATGAACCGGCGGCTTGCGCCGGGCCGGCTGATGAACCGGCGGCTTGCGCCGGGCCGGCTGATGAACCGGCGGCTTGCGCCGCGCCGGTTGATGGACCGCAACCCCGCGCCGCGTCAAGGCGGCTACAGACTACGGAGGTAATCGATCGCTTGCTCGATTTCCACGCGTGGGTTGGCGGCTTCGGGGCGTTCGACGGTCAGATATCCGGGGAAGCGTTGTTCTTCCAGGACCGAAAGCAGATCCTGGTAATCGGCGGCGCCGCTGCCCAGCGGCACGTTGACGCCGCGGCCGCGAGCCAGGTCGCGAACCGCGTCGGTCGCGTGGACATGCAGCACGTACGGCGCCAACGCCCGTACCGCCGCCGCGGCCGAAAACCCGTTCACGATCAAATTGCCCGGATTGAAATCGACCGCCAACGAACCGGTTGGCAAAGCCCGGATCAATTCCGCGAGGGCGGCCCCTTCTTCGCTGCCCGTCTCGGCGGCGAGCAACGCGCCGGTCCGCTGGCCCTCGCGTCCGAGATCGCTCAGCACTTCCACCAGCAACCGCCAGCCTTCGCCTTCCGGTTTCTCGGGAACGCGGCCGATTTGATTGACGACGATGGGAGCCCCGAGGTCGAACGCCAGACGCATCGCGTCCCGAGTCGCCTCGACGCGCCGCTCCAATTCCTCGTTCACGTTGTAGCCGCGGCGCGTGCGGAACGAGACGGCGGCCACCTTCAATTGAAGATCGTCCAGCAGCTTGCGGATTTGCCGACGGCCTGTTCCGGACAACGCGCCGGGGTTGAGCTCGCCGCGGGCGTCGATTTCCACGGCTTCCACGTTCAACTGTCGCGCCACCTTCGCCGCCTGCGCGAACGGCAGCCGCAAACTGGCCAACTGCACGCCGACCCGGATCTGCAGCATTTCCAACCGCCTTTCGTTCGATACGCCCACCGCCCATCCACCGAACACGCATACTCTACCCCAGCCGCCTGCCCGCGTGGCGGGGACACGCTGCGGTTGCCAGCCGATGTTGGGGCCGCAAACGACTCGTCGGGCGCTCGGCACTGGTGGACGATTCGGGGCGCGGATGTCACACTGTCGCGGAGCAAACGCTGAGCGAACGCGGAGCAAACGCGGAAAACCACGCGGATCAAACGCGGCAAGTCACGGTGGAATCGTACGAAGGCCAAGGCCCAGGAGGAGGTTTCTGCGATGCGGCGTCCCGATGCTCAGACGATGTTTTTGTTGACGGTGTTGGGCGCGGGCGCTTTGATCCTGGGCTACCTGACGCTCTTCCATCAGCCCGGTCATGCGGGCAATCAAGGGGCGCGGGCCGCGTCGCGGAAAAGTCCCGTGCAAGGAAGGAGGGCCTTCGGCTACCTGGAAGCCGTCTGTGCGCTCGGGCCCCGGTACAGCGGCTCGGAGGGAATGCGGCGTCAGCAAGCGCTGCTGACCAAACATTTCGAGCAATTGGGCGGCCGTGTGCGGAAGCAAACTTTCACGGTTCGGCATCCGTTGGATGGAACGCCTGTCGAAATGTCGAACCTGGTGATCGAATTCCATCCAGACCGCGCTAAACGCATCATGCTGTGCGCGCACTACGACACTCGGCCGTTCCCCGATCGCGACCCGCGACGGCCACGCGGCCGCTTCATCGGCGCCAATGACGGTGGCAGCGGGGTCGCAGTGCTGATGGAAATGGCGCATCACCTCGGAACGCTCGACCGTGGCTTTGGAGTCGACCTCGTGCTCTTCGACGGCGAAGAACTGGTCTTCGACGACCGGCAGGGAACCTATTTTTTGGGCTCCGAGCATTTCGCGCGCGACTACGTGGCGAATCCGCCGACCTACCGCTACGAGGCGGCCGTGTTGCTGGACATGGTCGGCGACGCGCAACTCCAGCTGTACCAGGAACGCAACAGTCTGAGCTGGCCCGACAGCCGGCCGATCGTCGAGGAGATCTGGGCCACGGCGAAGCGGATGGGCGTGGTCGAATTCATCGCGCGTCCCAAGCACGAGATTCGCGACGACCATTTGCCGCTGCACGAGATCGGCCGCATTCCGGCCATCGACATCATCGACTTCGACTACCCACGCTCCACGGCCATTTCCTATTGGCACACGGAAGCCGACGTGCCCGCCAAATGCTCGGCCGACTCGCTGGCCAAAGTCGGCATGGTCGTGCTCGAATGGCTCCGCACGACGAATTTCGTCCAGCCTTAGGTTGTTGAAGGCGGCCCCGCAGGCGTCGAAGCGGCGAGCGCTTCTTCGACGGTTTTGAACACGGGAAGCAGGCGGTCGAAGCGGGACACTCGCAGGATTTCGCGGCCGAATGGCGAAACTTGGCAGAGGACCAGCCGAGCGCCGCGGGCTCGGAGGCGGCGTTCCAACTGCAGGGTCATTTCGAGCACCATTGAGCCGAAATACGGCAGGCGCTGGAGGTTGAGCACAACCGTGGAGATGGTCGGGTCGGCGGCCGCTTCAAGAGCGGCCCGCCATTCGGGAAAAAACTCGTCCTGGCTGAAGCAGCCGACATTCCGTAGCAACGCGACCACAAGCGACGAATCGT
>JBIKVL010000078.1:0-9413 GCA_044356875.1 Pirellulaceae bacterium
GATACTGGGCGCCATCCCAGCCGTCGCCTACGGCTCGGCGGTAAACGAACACGGCGGTGAACGCCGGGCGGCTCAAAGCTGGGCTTGATCGTTTACCGCCAAGCCGAAGGCGCTGGCTCGGCCGCAAACCGCGATCGCGGCCCCGGAGCGGATACCGGGCGCCAACCCAGCCGTCGCCTACAGCTCGGCGGCAAACGAGCGCGGCGGTGAACGAACGCGGCGGTGAACGCCGGGAAGGCGTGAAAACTGGCGGGAGGTCCCTGACGGACGCGGGGTGTCGAATCTATACTTGCCTAGGAGATTCGTACGCTTTCCACGAGGCCAGTCATGAACGTGCTTGCGCAGCAGGATCCAGAGTTGTGGGCGGCGATCCGCGATGAAGCCCAGCGTCAGGAAGACGGCTTGGAGATGATCGCCAGCGAAAACTACACCAGCTTGGCGGTCATGGAAGCCGTTGGCAGTGTCCTGACCAACAAGTACGCCGAGGGCTATCCAGGACGCCGCTACTATGGCGGTTGCGAGCACGTCGATGTGGCGGAAGAGTTGGCTCGGGAACGCGCCAAACGGCTGTTTGGCGCCGAGCACGCCAATGTCCAGCCGCACTCGGGGTCGCAGGCCAACCAAGCCGTCTATCTCACGGCCCTGGAAACGGGCGATACCGTCTTGGGGCTGGACCTCGCCCACGGCGGCCATCTCACGCACGGGATGAAGCTGAACGTCTCCGGTCGACTCTATCGCTTCCTGCATTACGGCGTGACTCGCGATACCCATCGCATTGACTTCGACCAGGTGGTCCGGTTGGCTCGGGAACACAAGCCGAAGATGATCGTCGCGGGCGCGAGCGCCTACCCGCGGATCATTCCCCACGAACGGTTCGCTGAAATCGCTGCCGAAGTGGGCGCCAAGCTGTTCGTCGACATGGCGCATTACGCCGGTCTGGTGGCGGCGGGACTCCATCCCAACCCGGTGCCGGTCGCGGACTTTGTGACGACCACGACGCACAAAACGCTCCGCGGTCCCCGTGGCGGTTTGATCTTGAGCCGCTCCGAGTACGCCAAAGATATCGATCGCAACGTGTTTCCCGGTTTGCAGGGCGGGCCGCTGATGCACGTGATCGCTGGCAAAGCGGTCTGTTTCGGCGAAGCGCTGCGGGCGGACTTCCAGAGCTACGGCCAGCGGATCATCGACAACGCCCGAACGCTCGCCGAAACGCTGATGGCGGGCGGGTTGCGGCTTGTCTCCGGCGGCACCGACAACCACTTGATGCTGGTCGACGTCACGAGCTTGGGGATTGGCGGGAAGACCGCTGAACTGGTCTTGGACCGGTGCGGGATGACGGTCAACAAGAACATGATTCCGTACGACGAACGCAAGCCGATGGATCCGTCCGGGATTCGCATCGGCACGCCCGCGTTGACGACTCGCGGCATGGGCCCCGACGAGATGCGTCGGATCGGCGGCTGGATCTTCGACGCGCTCCGTCATCCGGACGACGCCGTGACCCACGAGCGGATCCGGGGCGAGATCGCGGGCATGTGCCGCGATTTCCCCGTACCCGCAGCCTCCTTGGCCAGCGTTTAATTCGACCGCTCGGCAACCCTCGGCCCGCGCCGTCATCGCCACGGAGTTGACTCCATGCCCTCGACCAGCAAGATCCTGATCGCCGACGACAACCAAGCGAACCGCGAGTTGCTCGAAGCGTATCTCGCGGCGGTGGATTGCGACACGGAAATCGCGGTCGACGGGCAAGATACGCTCGACAAAGTCCGTTCGTTCCAGCCTGACCTGATCCTTCTGGACATCATGATGCCGAAGCTCAGCGGCTTCGAAGTCTGCCAGAAACTCAAGGCCAATCCGGCGACTCGCAAGATCATGGTCTTGATGGTCACGGCCCTCAATGAGCTCGGCGATATCGAACGGGCGGTCGCCGCCGGCACCGACGATTTTCTTTCGAAACCGGTCAACAAGGTCGAACTGCTCAAACGCGTCGCGAACATGTTGCGGCTGAAAGACGTGTCCGACGAAAACGAGCGGCTCCGGCAGTACATCCAAAAAATGGAAGACAGCTCGGGACCCGGGCGATAACTTTTCCCCGCCCCGCTGCGTCACCCCCGTTCCTTACTAACCCTTGTTTCTTACCCAAACTTGTTTCTAGCCCACCCCCGTTCCTTACCCTTCCTCGTTGTGGAACCCGCTCGATGAAGCTCGCCCGCTACCGTGACGCGCACGGTTCGATCCGCGTTGGCCAAGTGGTTGACGACCGCCTCGTGCCGCTCGATCCGGCCGGCGGCTTAACGTTGTTCCAGGTTTTGGAAGCGACCGATCCGGCGGCGTTCGCCACGGCGCGGCTACAGCCCGCCGCCGCCGTGCCGCTCGCGTCCGTCGAACTGCTGCCGCCGATCGACAGCCAGGAAGTTTGGGCGGCGGGCGTGACGTACAAACGCAGCCGTTCGGCGCGGATGGAAGAGTCGGCCACGGCGGCCTCCTGTTACGATCGCGTGTACGTATCGCCGCGGCCCGAGCTATTCTTCAAGGCGAATCCGCATCGTGTTTCGGGACCGGGCCAGCCGGTGCGGATCCGCGCCGATGCCACTTGGAACGTGCCCGAGCCCGAGTTCACTCTGGCGCTCAACACGCGGCTGGAGATCGTCGGCTTCACGATCGGCAACGATATGAGCTCGCGGGATATCGAGGGCGACAATCCGCTCTACCTGCCCCAAGCAAAGGTCTACAACCAGTGCTGCGGACTCGGGCCGTGGATCACGCTGGCCGCCGCCATGCCACCCCGTGAGTCGATCGGGATCGCGTTGGCGATCCGCCGCGCGGGGACAACGGTTTTCACCGGTCAAACCAGCGTCGCACAGCTCGCCAGGTCCCTGGAAGAGCTCGTCGGATGGCTCGGCCGAGATAACTCGTTCCCCCAAGGCGCGTTCCTCCTGACCGGCACGGGTATCGTCCCCGAGAGTTCCTTTACGCTGGAACCGGGCGATCTCGTGGATATCACCATCGACGGCATCGGAACGCTTACGAACCCCGTGGTTCGAGGCTAACGGCGGCAACGACGGCGTGTGCCTGCGACACGGCGTTCTGGGCGAGCTACTGACTGGGCGAGCTGGGAACGGATTCGGGAACTTGGCAACTTAGCGAGCGAGCACGTATGGCAACGCAACCGGTGCTGATTTCGGGACGATGGCGAGCGGGCCGGGCGACCGGTTTTTTCCGAGCGGACAATCCGCGGACGAAGGAGCCGTTGCCGGACGACTACCCGATCAGCAGTTGGACCGACTGCACGGAGGCGTTGGACAGCGCCGCCGAGGCGGCCGAGACGTTGCGGTCGGTGGCCCCCGAGCGAATCGCGTTGTTCCTGGAGCGGTTCGCCGAGCGAATCGAGGCGAACAAGGACGCGTTCGTCGAGATGGCGCACGTCGAAACCGGGCTCCCGAAGTCGCCGCGGTTGGCGGACGGCGAGCTGCCGCGAACCACGAACCAGTTGCGGCAAGCGGCGGCCGCCGCTCGGGAAGGCTCTTGGGCGCTTCCCACGATCGATTCGGCCGCGAATATCCGTTCGATTCTCGGCCCCATCGGACCGGTGTGCGTCTTCGGCCCGAACAATTTTCCGTTCGCCTTCGGCAGCTGCTCGGGTGGCGATTTCGCGTCCGCGATCGCCGCCGGTTGTCCTGTGATCGGCAAAGCCAACTCGTCGCACCCCGGCACCACTCGGTTGTTCGCGGTCGAGGCCTTGCAGGCGCTTGGCGAGTACGGCTTGCCGCTGGCCACGGTGCAGTTGATCTACCGCACCGGCCACGTCGATGGCGAGCGTATGGTGGCGGATCCGCGGACGGGCGCGGTCGGCTACACCGGCAGCCGTCGCGCCGGACTGAAGCTCAAAGCGGTCGCGGATGAAATGGGAAAACCGATCTACCTGGAACTCTCCAGCGTCAATCCGGTCGTGATCCTGCCCGGCGCGTTGAAGGAACGTCGGGACGCGATCATCCAAGACTTCACATCCAGTTGCCTCATGGGCACCGGACAGTTTTGCACGAATCCGGGGCTGGTGGTGTTGATCGACGGTCCCGAATCCACCGAGTTCCTGACGAAGACAGCCGCCGCGTTCCAAGCCGCGCCGGTCGGCACGCTGTTGTCACGCAGCGTCGAGTCCTCGCTCGCAGAGAGCGTTCGCAAGCTGGTCGCCGCCGGCGCCAAACCGCTCGTCGGCAATCAGATCGGCGGCGGGGCGGGCTACAGTTTCGCCAACACGCTCTTGCGAGTGGACGGCCGCAAGTTCGTCGACAATCCCGAAGCGTTCCAAACGGAGGCGTTCGGCAATGCGTCGCTGGTGGTGGTCGCCGACCACGTCGAACAGGCGGCGATGATCTTGCAGCGGTTGGAAGGCAACCTGACAGGTTGCGTCTACTCGGACAGTCGCGGCGAAGACGACGAAATCTACGATCGGCTCGCCCCCATCCTGCGTCAACGCGTTGGACGGCTCTTGAACGACAAGATGCCGACCGGCGTGGCGGTGAGCGCGGCGATGAATCATGGCGGACCGTTTCCCGCCACGGGCCATCCGGGGTTCACGGCGGTCGGAATCCCCGCGTCGCTTCGCCGTTTTGGCTCGCTGCACTGCTACGACGGCGTACGGGCCCACCGCCTGCCGCCTGCGCTTCAAGACCGCAACCCCAACGGTAAAACCTGGCGGTTGATCGACGGTCAGTGGAGCCAAGCCGACGTCGCGAAAAAGTAGCGCCATCGCCGGCGGAGGCACGGGGACCATCGTGCCGTCGATGACAACAACGCGACGCTTCGCGCCCAGCCGTTTCACGCCGCGCCGTTTCGCGTTCAGCCGTCTCGCGTTCAACTATTTCGCGCGCTTCCGTTTCGCGCCGCGCCGCTGCTCGCGAAACGTAACGAAACGCCACGGAGCCTAGGTTGCTAGGAGGTAGGCCCCGAACTACAACCAGAAGGTTCCACTTCCAATGGGGGTAGCCATGAATCCCGTTCCGCAACGTGTGCGACGCTGGCTTGGACTTGCGCTGATCGTCATCGCGGGAGGGGTGAACGGTCGAGCCAATCCCGTATCCGGCGCCGAACCGCTCGACACGTTTCTCAATAAACACTGCGTACGTTGCCATGGACCTCGAAAGGAGGAAAGCGATGTGCGGGTCGACCGGCTCTCCCGCGACTTCAAGTCGGGCAGCGACACGCATCGCTGGGCCGAGGTGCTCGAAAAAATCAACAGCGGCGAGATGCCGCCCGCGAAGGAACCGCGACCGACACAGAACGAGATCGCGGCGTTCGTCACTTTCCTCGATGCGCGGCTGAAGGAGGGACGAGCGGCTCGAATGGCGGCCCGACCCGCCGTGGCGCATTACCGCCTCAGCCGCAAGGAATACCAAAACACGGTCTACGATCTGCTCGGCGTGCGTTACGATCCCGCGAAGCCCGGTGAGCTGAATGAAGACACGCTCTGGCACGGCTACGAGCGGCTTGGGTCGGAACTGTCACTCTCGCCGTCGCATGTCGACCGTTACTACCGCGCGGCCGAACAGGTGCTCGATCGCGCCTTTCCACCCGCTTCGATCGCCGCGACCAAAGTCCGCAAGACGGCCGCCGAACTGCGGTATGGCGGTGGAAAATCCCAGCAGGAAAACCTCGATCGGTTCGGCATCCGGCGCCCATTGCGCTACCTGCTCTTTCCAGGTCGCGTGGAAACCGCGCTCTCGCCCGGTTGGTTGGGCAACGCGGGGCCATCCCAGAGCGGACTGTACCGCTTCACGATCAAGGCGAGCGGCATTCGGCCGCCCGGCGGCCAGCCAGCCCATCTCAGCGTCGGCAAAGCGACCGGCGAAGAGACCGTCGATGGCATCCTTGAATTCGACATCACCGCCTCCGAGGACAACCCGCAGGTCTACGAGTTCGAAGTGTTCCTCGAAATGCCCACCACTCTGCACTTCAGCGTCGTGGCCACTGATGGCGTCGATCGACGCGGCGGCGCCGCCTTTCGCAACGCGCTCAGCAGCGGCTCGTACATCTTCACCCACAGCAGCGAAACCCTGCTGCTCAACCCGACCGCCCCGCAAATGTTCGATCACCAGGGGAACGGAATCTTCTCGACGGTGATCCTCGACTGGATCGAATGGGAGGGCCCGATTGTCACCGACGCGGAAAAGTCCCGCCGCGATGGACTGCGCCCGCCCGACGACGCCTCGCCCGATGTCGTCGCCGAACACCTCCAACGGTTCGCCGAACGCGCCTGGCGACGCCCCGTCCAGCCCGTTGAACTGGAACAATACCTGCGGTCCTATCGCGCGGAACGCGAAGCCGGCGAAAAGCTGGCCGACGCCTACCGTATCGCGATGCTCGGCGTGCTGACTTCCCGCCACTTCATCTATCTGGTCGAAGGCGAACCAACGCCCCGCGAACGACTCACCGACGCCGAACTCGCCTCGCGGCTCTCCTATTTCCTCTGGAGCTCGATGCCCGACGAGCAACTGCTGAGGGCCGCGCAGAGTGGCGCGTTGACGAACGGGGTGAAGGGCGGGGCTACGGCCGCGTCCACCGGCGCGTCCACCGGCAGTTCGCTGCCGAGCGAGGTTGACCGGATGCTCGCCGACAAGAAAGCCCAGCGTTTTGTCGAAGACTTCTCGCGGCAGTGGCTTCAGTTGCATCGGCTGGGCATGTTCCCGCCCGACAAGAAGCTGTACCCGAACTACGACGCTTGGTTGGAGGCCAGTTTGCGGGCCGAACCGGTCGAGTACTTCCGCGAAATGTTTTCCAAGAACGTCGCGATCACCGGCTTGATCGATTCCGATTGGACCATGGCCAACGCCCGGCTCTGCGACTTCTACGGCCTACCAGCGCCGCCGGTGGACGGCTTCGCTCGCGTGGCGCTCAAACCCGAACATCATCGCGGCGGGTTGCTCACCATGGGCGCGGTGCTCGGGTTGACCTCGGATGGCACGCGTCATCGGCCGGTCCATCGCGGCGTGTGGGTCAGCGAAGCGATCTTCAACAAAACGCCGCCGCCGCCGCCCGCGAACGTCTCGGCGATCGAACCGAATCCGCCGGAGAGTCCCAAAGCGACGCTCCGACAAAAAATCGAGGCGCACCGCGACAACGCCAACTGCGCCGCCTGCCATGCCCGCATCGATCCGCTCGGGCTGGCCTGGGACAATTACGACGCGATCGGCCAATGGCGGACTCGCGAAAAGGTCGCCAAGGGAACCGGCGAGGACCCGGTGATCGATCCGTCCGGCGTGCTCCCCGACGGCCGCGTCTTCGCCGACTCGGTGCAGTTCAAACAATTGTTGCTAGCCGACCGCGAACTGATCGCCCGCGCGTTCATCGAGCACCTCTGCACGTACGCGCTCCGCCGAGTGCTGACGGTCGACGACCAGGAAGACCTGAAGTCGATCGTGGCGGAGGCGAAGAAGAGCCAATTCGCGGTGAAGGACATCATCCGAGCGGTGGCTTTGTCCGAACTGATAAAGAAGCGATGAGTTAAATCCTACCTCCTTGGAGAAATTCGATGGCCCAGTTCCTAGCGCAGTCTTGGTTGGTGGACCGACGCCACGCGTTGCGGGCCATGGGCAGTTGCGTCGCGCTGCCGTTCTTGGAATGCATGGTGCCGTTGCGGGCGGCTGAGTCGACACCGACGCCGCGCCGCAGCGCGTTCGTGTATTTGGCGAACGGTGTGCATTCGCTGAACTACCAGATCACGACGCCCGGCAAGGACTACCAGTTTTCCCGTTCGCTCAAGCCGTTGGAGAAGCACCGCGAGTCGATCACTCCGATCAGCGGCCTGCATCATCCGGGCGCGTTGAGCCACCATCACAACTGCATCTCGGTGTGGTTGACCGGCGGCAAGCTGGGCCCATCCGATCGCAACACGATTTCCGTCGACCAGAAAATGGCGGAAGTCACCGCGAAACACACGCGGTATCCGTCGATGGAGATCGCCATTACGCAGGACTCGCTGGCCTGGACCGCCGACGGAGTGCGGTTGCCCGCGCTGCGGCGTTGCCGGGAGATTTTCGCGGCGCTGTTCGAGGCCCCGAAGGGCGGCACCGCCGCTCAACGCCGCGAGCTGCGGCGAAAGGGCAGCGTGCTGGACGCCAACTTGGCCGAGGTGCGGCAGCTGGAACAGAAGATGGGCGCGGCCGACAAAGGACGGCTCGACCAATACCTGACGTCGGTTCGCGAAGCGGAGGTCCGCACGCGACGCGCCGACGCATGGCTCGACACACCGCTGCCGAGCGTCTCCGATACGGATCGCCAACGCACCAACCGCGACATCGCGCACACGATGGCGGGCGATTACTTCCGCACGGTCTATGACCTGATCGTGCTCGCCTTCCAAACGGATGTCACCCGCGTCGCCACGTTCAGCTTAGGTGGCGAAGGGGACGCGATCGCGATTCCGGAAATCGGGATCACCGAATCGCGTCATCAGCTCAGCCATCACGGTGGCGATCCGGGCTACATCGAGAAACTGACCCAGTACGACACGTTCGCCATCGAGCAGTTCGGTTACTTCCTGAGCCGACTGACAGAGACAAAGGATCTGAACGGCAAACCGCTGCTCGGTTCCACGATGGCGTTGTTCGGCAGCGGCATGAGCTACGGCCACAGCCACGGCAACGCCAACCTCCCGCTGGTGCTCGCGGGCGGTTCGGACCTGGGTTTGAAACACGGCAGCCATCTCGACTTCAACCAAGGCCACTTCAAGGGCTATCAGCTCGATAAGCCCGGCGAACACTATTCGCTGTGCAGTCGGCCCGCGAACCCTGACGCCCACATGAGCAATCTATTGCTGCTGATGGCGCAGCGGATGGGTGTCGAGACTGACAAGTTTGGCGACAGCAACAAGGCGATTGAACTATGACCCGACGAGTCGCTTGTGCCGGTTGGCTTGCCGTTTGGTGCTGTGGAATGGCGATGCTGGGCGGCGCCCGTATGGCGGCGGCGGCGGACGAGCCGTTCCGGCCGGAACCGGGGAAATTTCCGCCGCTGGAAAAGGCCGCCTCGTACCGGGGCGAGCTGGCGTTTGTCGACCATGCGAATCGCCGGGGCAGCATTCGCGTGCAGGGGCCGGGCATGTTCTTTCGCAACAGTCCGCAGCCGTTCGCCCTGTTGCCGTACGGCATGGTTCGATATCGCGGCGCGCCGGCCGATTTGCGGGACATTCCGCTCGGCACCGTCTTGCATGTCCGAGCGTTTCTTCCCCCCGATCCCAAAACGTCGTCGGTGCCGGTGATCGCGAAGGGAGACGAGGAACGTCCCGCCGAGAACCACGTCATCCTGATCGAGGATGATCCCAGCCGCTGCGTGCGGGAAGGGATGGCGTGGAAACTGAAAGAAGTCGAGCTGCAAAACAACGAGGGGACGATCGCCGCAAGTCTTGAGTCGAAGAC
>JBIKVL010000948.1:0-2575 GCA_044356875.1 Pirellulaceae bacterium
TTGGAGCTGCCGCATGGGGTTCCTTCGAAGGACGTGTTTCGTCGTGTGTTGATGGCGTTGAAGCCCGAGGCCTTTCAAGCCTGTTTCGCGAACTGGCTCGCGGCCCTGCGACAAACGGCGGTGGCCGTCAGCGAAGGAGAACGCCCGCTGTTCGCGGTGGATGGCAAGACCCTGCGTGGCTCTTACGATTCCAAGAAAGAGTTGGGCGCCTTGCACTCCGTGAGTGTCTGGGCCAGTGAGCTTGGCTTGACACTGGCGCAAGTGGCGACGGACGCGAAATCCAACGAAATCACGGCAATTCCCCAGGCTTTGGCGCTCGTCGACTTGAAGGGCGCGATCGTGACCATAGACGCAATGGGGACCCGAACGGCGATCGCGAAACAGATCGTGGACGGGAAAGGCGACTACGTCTTGGCGCTCAAGGGAAATCAAGGAACGCTCTTCGAAGCGGCCGTCGATTACCTGCAACAGCAGAGTCAGGATGACTTCCAGAATTGCCAAGCGCGGCGCCTCGAGACGACCGAAACGGGCAACGGTCGCACCGAGATCCGCACCTACTTACAAATGCCCGTGCCCAAGGACTTGCCCGGCGCCCAGCGCTGGCCCGGGCTACTCTCCTTGGGAGTGGCGATCTTATATTGCATTCGCGATGGCAAGGAGACGATCGAGGCGCGCTACTTCATCAGCAGCCTGCCGACGAAGGTGAAGCAATTTGCCCGCGCCGTGCGGAGTCATTGGAGTATCGAAAACAGTTGCCACTGGTGCCTCGACGTGACCTACCGCGAAGACGAATGTCGCATACGCGAGCCGAAATGTCGCGAGAATTTCGCCTGGCTCAAGCGCTTCACTCTATCGCTCCTGAAGCAACATCAAGGCAAGGGGAGCGTCGCCATGAAACGCCGCGCCTGCGGTTGGAGCGAACAGTTCATGCTGGAAGTCCTGACAGGACAAAGTACTTAGTGTGCGCTGGCCCTGGTTGCCAGACGCTTGTTGTGAAACAAGATGAATCGCCGAATTCACCCGACGTGGACGTGCTCCGTGCTCAGCGACAGATGGCGGACGTTCACTTCGTGCTTGGCTAACTGCCGTAGAATTACAGATCACCGGAGCAAGCCACTCAACGGTAGTGTTCGGCCTTGCAGTATCTCGTCAGGCCCGCAGGGCGAGATAATGCGGATTATGCCGCCGGACCGCCTCCGATAACGCCCCAGCCTGCGATGTCGCCACATTCTCACAGGTCAAGACTTGCGTCGCTCTCGACGACCGTCGCCACCTGCGTGTTATGCCGCTGGAAGACGCGGAAATAAAGGGACTTCCCCAACCGAGGGGGCTCGCGGAGCCGATCGCCGGCGGGATATGCCGCTCAAATAATGCCGCAGGGTCGATCCGGACGAACGGCCGCAAACGATTGACTTGTCATCACTTCGGCCATAAAATCGACCCTGTTCCGACTGCGCGTTATGCCGCCGGAGTCGCCATCGTAACTAATTACGAAGGCCGTTTTCCGGCGGCAGAATTACATAGTTCGTCAGCATGAGAGTTCCAGATCATTGCCGTATCGAATCGTCGCATCGACCTTACCGACCTACGCCGCGTCCATGTGTTGACAGCCCAACGATTTCCGCACGAATACCTCGACGAAGGACTTGGTGCGATCGGGCTTTTCCTGCATGATCCACCGAAGAATGCTGGCTACCGCTCAACACCTGCCAATTCGATCACATTCGCGAGCACTGGCGTTGACGGAATACATTTTGGATCACTCACCGATGGCGACCTCATCGATCCAATGTCACCAGTCGTGATTACAATTCCAATGGCATTCGAGGCACCAAACTATATTGTGGGGCAAACGCTGTATGATTTTCTATGTATCGGCTGCCGCCATGGCTACTCAAATCTTGGAAATCTGCACCTCAACTTCGAGGCCACAATTGAACATTACCAGAGTCCGCCGGATGACTTTTATGACGAACGCTCTCCAGGCATCCTGCAAACCATGACCGATGAACTATCGCTGACGTCGTGGCCGGATGTACCCGGCCATTTTCTCGACTTACAATCACGAATCATCCCAATGTTGAGGATGCCGGCCAACTCGTAGCGCGAAGAAGCTGACGAACAAGGCGGTCAACCCGAGCGGCCGATCGGGCGTTTTCACAAATCAAAGTTTTCTGGCGGCCGCCGGGTTACCTTGGTCGTTAGGCTGCAGAGGCGCTTGCCATGTTCAAATCGTTCTTCCAGTGGCTCGCGGATCGTCTGCGGCGACAACAAAAAGGAGACGCAACGACGTCCTACGGCAATGGCTCGACGCAGTGCCCCATTGTGGGGCTGTCGGTACGTACAAGATCACCATGCAGCAGGGCGGGCAGGTCATTTCCTGCAACAACTGTCGCAAGAACTTCACCGCCGAGGTGAAGCAGGGACAGTTCATCGGCCGCAATGGGTAGTCAACAAACCATCGAGGTGCAAAATGGCAAAAGCGAAGCCCGTGTCAGTGAAGTCGTGATTCCGTAAGGTCAAGACCAAGGGCGGCATCAAGACCGTGTACCAGAAGGCGCACAGCCGCTCGCGG
>JBIKVL010000949.1:0-2571 GCA_044356875.1 Pirellulaceae bacterium
TAGTGGATTTCCTGCAGGTCGTCGAGCTCGCCGCGCCCTGGATTTCCGGCCGTATGGACGTGATTGATGAACTCGCGGCACTGCTTGACCCGCGTGATCAAATCGCCGTCCATGATCTGGACGTGATAGATATCGAAGAGTAAGCCAAGGCGGGGCGAACCGACTTGGCGGAGAATTTCGAGGCAATAATCGATGTGGTCGCCCTGATATCCCGGGTGGCCTTTCATCTCGATGTCCACGCGGCTGTTGAGCATTTCGAGCGAAAGGTTGACCTTCTTTTCCTCCGCGTAGCCGACAATCTGTTTGAAACCGGCCACGCAGTGTTTGATGCCGTCTTCCGGCGAAATCACCGCCGGATTTTTCGGCATTTTTGCAAGGTCGGCGTGTTTGCCTCCCGCCGGATCGCCCGTGTCTTGGGCAAAGCCCGTGAAGGTGATCACGGTCGGCACCTCCGCCGCGGCGCTGGCGTCGATCGACTTCCTAAGAATCTCCAGGCACATCGCGTGGTACTTGGGGTTGTTCATCCCTTGAGTGAACGAGTGGCTGCCGGCGATCGCGCACGCCAGCCCGTGCCGTTTCAGCGTGGCGAAATGCTGCGGAGCCACCAGTTCGACGCTTTTGCAACCAAGCTGCTTGGCCACTCGACAAGTCTCCTCCACGTCCCAGTACTTCTGAAAGCACCAATGGACGATCGAGTGGTTCACGCCGCCGCGGGGCTGGTACTCTTCCGCTGCCTTAGCCTCCGCTGCCGCAGCTGCTGACGTCGACATGATTGATTCTCGAGAGCCAACTCCCGCGTGGACACCCGCCGTGAGCGCGGCAGCACCAGCCAGCCAGCGGCGACGAGAGATCTGGGATTTTAAGAACGACTTGGGGCTCATGAGGGGGCTCCTGGAACGAACGAGGGGAACGATTCCGCGATTCGCAGCAGTTGGTTGTACTTGGCCAGCCGTTCGCTGCGGACGATCGAACCGATCTTGATGAGATCGCCCGCCGCTCCGACCGCCAAGTCGGCGATGGTGGCGTCTTCCGTTTCGCCGCTGCGGGCCGAGACCACGCAAGTGTAGCCGGCGGAGCGAGCGAGCTGCATGGCGCGAAGCGTCTCCGTGATGGTGCCGATCTGATTGATCTTGATCAGCACACTGTTCGCCACTCGCCGCTCGATACCCATCCGCAGCCGCTCGACGTTCGTCGTGAACAGATCGTCGCCGACCAGCCGCACGCGGTGGCCGAGTCGCCGTGTCAACCGTTCCCAGCCTTCCCAATCGTCTTCCGCCAGTCCGTCCTCTATGCTGGTGATCGGATAGCGGTCGACCCATTCCTCGAGCCGGTCGATCATTTGATCGCTGGAAAGGCGCGAGTCGCGCTCGGACACGAGCCGATAGCCGCCGCCATCCCAAAAGTGGGTCGCGGCGACATCGAGCGCGATCGTGACGTCCACACCTGGCCGCAATTCGGCCCGCTCAATCGCTTTGACGACGTACTGGACGGCCTCGCGATTGCCCGGCAACCGCGGCCCAAAGCCGCCCTCGTCGCCCACCAACCGTCCCTCGTAGCCGTCGGCCGCCAGGAGCCGCCCGAGCCGGTTGTAGATCCGGACGATCCATTCCAAACCGGTCGCGTAGTCGGGCGCGCCGATCGGCATCACCAGCACATCTTGAAAGTCGATATTTCCGCCGGCGTGTAGGCCGCCCGAGATCATGTTTGTCATCGGCAGCGGCATGCGGGGCGGGGGCGGCGGCAGAAACGGGCAATCCGCCAGCGGCGGCAGTTCGCTGTAGAGCGAGTGGAAATGCTGGAAGAGCGGCACTCCGCGAGCCGCCGCCCCTAAATGCGCGATCGCCAGGGACACGCCAAGCAACGCGTTGCCGCCGAGCGCCGTCTTCTGGGAGGTGCCGTCGGCGGCGACCAACAGTTGGTCGACCATCGCTTGATCCGAGACATCGGTCTCGAGCAGCAGCGGCCGTAAAATCCCGTTCACGTTGGCCACCGCGCGGCGGACGCCCAGGCCGTCGTAACGCGATGGGTCGCGATCCCGCAGCTCGCAAGCCTCCCACTTACCCGTGCTCGCTCCGGACGGAACAATCGCCCGGCCCGTCAATCCGCCCGCAGACGCTTCGACCTCCACCGTGGGGCGGCCGCGGCTGTCGAGCAATTCCCGGGCGAATAATCGCGTGAGCCGAATCATGACGCCAAAGCTCCTCGGATCGCGGCCGCCATTTCGAACCAGGTTGCCGGCGGCTGCGCGATCAACGGCTTCGCCAGCTCCCGCACCAACGTTGTCTCGCTCGGAGACAGGTACTCGACGCGACTCTTCCCGTCGACCCGCGCAAGCAAACAGGCCGCCCAGTTTTGGTTGGCTCGCCGCTCGAGCGACAACCATTCCGCGCTACCAACGACGGGCGCGAACGTGTCGCGATACGCCTGCCAAAACGTCTCGGCCAACGTGAAATAGTCCGCGAATCGAGTGGCGAAATGCAGCGACTTGAGCGAGAGATGCGTGAGGAAGAACCCGAGATCGAACGCGGGATCGCCAAAGTGGCCGACTTCGCAATCGATCAGCATCAAGCC
>JBIKVL010000950.1:0-2570 GCA_044356875.1 Pirellulaceae bacterium
TCACGAGCGGCGCTGGCAACGACATTTTCCGGTTCGACTCGGTCGTTGGCGATTCCTCGCAGATCGACGTGATGGTCGATTTCTCCACGTCGGACTTCTTGCGTTTCGTGGGCTACGCGTTCGACACCGGAGCGGCTTCGTACGCTCGGTTCAATCTATCTTCGGCGGGCACTACCAATGCTGTTCTCCACCTGACGAAGACGGGTACGGCGGTCAATGGGACAACGATCAAGCAGATTTCCACGCCCGGCCTCAAGACGAAGCCCACGTCTGCCAAGGTGTTGTTCAGTTAGTGGTTTAGCGGGAGAGTCTCCCGACCTAGTGCCAGGAGTTTCCTCCGAGCGCTAGGGTGTTTCTCCCGTAAGGTCCGCCGCCTACGACCTGCTGACGCCCCTCGGCTTCCGTGCCGTGGGGCGTCGATTGACAATGGGCGGATCGCGAACGACACTTCGCACTGAATCCTCGGGGTGCCCGTCCGCCCCTGAGTGGTCTTATCTCGGGATTTGCTGGGAGTGCCTTCGCATGCTGTTCCACAGTCGTCCACGTCGTTCTCGGTCGGTAGCTGCCAGACGGCAGGCTTGGCGTTCCCGAGCGTTTCGCCAGCAGCTCGGCTTGGAAGCGTTGGAAGCTCGGCGGACGCTGGCGCGCAGCTTCCTCGAATCGCCGCTTAACGACGCGTTTCCCGGTCAACTGGTCGAGCATTTCGGGTCAGGGGTGGTTCATAGTGTCTCGTCGGGCGCGATGATTGCGAGCGTCGACGGCGGGGCAACGCCCGATACGGACTACTACAGATTCGCCGCCGCGGTCGACGGCGAGTTGGTTGTGCGGTTGACCAATCAAGGCGGTGATCCGGAATTGGATGGCTCAGCGGATATCGGCTTGCGGCTGAGCCGCTTGGATTCGAGCGGCAACCCCGTTGGCCCGCCGATCGATGTTGCCACGTTGAACGGCGCGGGTGCCGTGACCATTGCGGCCACTGCCGGCACCCAGGTCTTCCTTTCGGTGTCGTCGCTGTCGCTGGGTAATGACGCGAACTATCAGCTGGACATCCAAACCCGCGACCGCGAGGACGATGGAGTCACGAACAACGATCGGCTTTCCGCGGCGACCAACTTGGGAACATTTCCAGGCGGGGCGGGACTCGCGTCGGCGGGCTACACGATCACGAGCCCGGATCGCGACTTTTTCCGCGTGGCGATTCCGGCGAGCTCCAGCGTCCAGACATTCATCGCCACGGTGACGATGCCGAGCGGCTCGGGAATGTCCTCCGGCGTCAATGGCCCAACGAATCTTGGCTTGCGAGTGCGGAATGCGGCGGGCGCGATCATCGCCACCAGCAACACAACGGAAACGAATGTCGATACGGTGCGGTTCGAAGTGCCGGCGAGCGGCGCGAGTTTGACCTACTTCCTGGAGGTTTACAGCGGCAGCCTGGGTCAGGTGAATCGCTACGACCTATCGTTGGTGACCGAACCGCGAACGGGCACGATCAGCGGGTTTGCGTACAACGACATCAACGGCGATGGGTTTCGGCAGGAGAGCGAGCCAGGCAGGGCGGGGGTTGTGATCGAGCTGGACCAGGGCAACGATGGGATCGCGGAAACGAACGTCACCACGGACGCCAACGGCTACTACAGCTTCCTGGGTCAGCCGTTTGGCGTGTATACGCTCACGCAGATTCAGCCCAATGACCGACGGCGGACGTGGCCGGAGGCGGCCGAAGGTTTCGCGTACGTGGCGACCTTGGATCGGGATACGACGCAGATCGACCACTTGGACTTCGGCAGCCAACAGCTCGGCAAGATCACGGTCGTGAAGGTCGCCGTTCCGGACGACGCTCAGGACTTCGCGTTCACGAGCGCGGAACTGGGTGCCTTCAGTTTGGACGACGACGGCAGCGAATCGATGAGCGGCGGTGGCTTGCCGAGTTCCCAGCTCTTCGACCTGCTGATTCCCGGCACCTACTACGTGACGGAAACCACCGTCGGCGGCTGGGACCTGACAGGCTTGGCCATCGTCGATCCGGATAACGGCAGCTCGTTCAATTTGGCGACGGGAGTGGCGACGATCGACGTGGACGCGGGCGAGGAGCTTACGGTCACCTACACGAACACGAAACGCGGCTCGATCCAGGTGATAAAGGACGCGAATCCGAGCGACGGCACCGATTTCAGTTTCACATCGGATATCCCTTCGAACACGAGCTTCCAGCTGGATGACGACGCCGATCTCGCGTTGCCGAATTCGCGAACTTTCGGCAACTTGGTTCCGGGAATGTATACGATCACGGAAGAGGAGTTGGGCGGCTGGAAGCTTGAAGAATTGGCGTTCGAGGAAAGCTTACCCATCAACAGTTCCATCGATTTGGACACCCGCGTGGCGACGATCGTGGTCGACCCCGGCGAGCTCGTCAGGGTGACTTTCACGAACACGAAGCTCGGCAGCATTCGGGTCACGAAGGTTTCGTCGCCGGACGATCCCCAGGATTTTTCGTTCACGACAACGGGCACCGATCTGTCGGATTTCAGTTTGGATGACGATGGCGGCGCGGATAGCGCGCTGCTCGATAC